>JBFGJU010000141.1:0-5601 GCA_041577035.1 Thermodesulfovibrionales bacterium
CAAAGGAGTCGTTGTTCTGGGTGTATCAGTAGACAGATCAAAAAAGCCGATATTGAAATTTCTGAATAAAACAACGGTAGATTTCCCGATTCTGCTCGACGCTGACCTAACTGTAAAAGACGAACTCTATAAAGTCTTTTCTCTTCCAACTACCTTTATCATAGATCGAAGCGGGATATTGAAAAAATATTATAGGGGCGAAATGAACTGGATGGACCCTGAAATCATAAAATTGATAAAGGGCTATCTGGAGCAGTAATATGAGAGCGAAAAAACTTCAATAAAGCTTCCCTTTTTTAAATATCTCTTATCCTTCCCTGTTCTGTTTTCTCTCTCATTGCAGGAAGAATTAATACAGGATAATGAGGCAGGTGTGCTCCTTAACAGAAAAAGGACATTCAAGACATTTACAACAGAAGATCAGATAGCTCAAGGACCATCATGAAGGGCTATGCCTGCAGAAGTGCCGGCATAGCCCTTTCATGATTCAAGATCAGGTTTTATCCTAATCCAGTGTTACCCTCTCTGTTACCGTATGAATTGGAAATTTCTGTCCCGGCTTCCAAAGCTCATAGAACAGATCAACGGTCACGTCAACCGTCCTCACACCCTCAGGAAGCATGAGCTCAAAGGTCTCGGCCTTGGTCTGGTACGGCTGAAGGCTTGTATCACGAGTGTACGCAACCTTCCACTGTGCACCGTACTTCATCTTTGTATCTCTCTGGGTCGTTGCCTGCGGATGGTAATGCTTTGCTTCTTTAGCTACTTCTTTTCCATCGGTTGTCTTTGCGGTCACTTCCAGGACCACTCTGTTATGCGATGGTCAACCATCCGGAATTCTGTGGCCAGCGGTATGATCTATCCGTGTGGTAACCGCAACCATGGGTCTCAGATCTCCGCCTTTCTTCAGCCACTCATACCCGTACATCTGTACATCCAATGAGATGTTATCCTGAAGACGTTTTGTAGCGTCAGCCTTGTCATTCCAGTTAGGGCTGAAGAGGTGATCAGCCTTGCCGTTGATCTTCTCCATATGACAGTTCTGGCATGTCTTGGTGCCGCCTGCAGGAATATACGCATGGAGATAGCTCCCGTACAGCGTTGCGCACTGATAGGGATTTTCATGATCAAAATTGGGACCTGTTCCGTGGCACTGCCCGCAGAAAACCGCCTTATCCATAATCACGCTCTTTTTCACAACCTTATGGGTTGGATCCCCATGATCCGACATATCCTTGTTGCCATAGACTACACCTTTTACAGGCTTTCCATCCTGCAGCCTGTGAATAATCGCCTTTTCATTGTGGCAGACTAAACAGGTGATTTTGAGCTGGTTGACTTTTGCCTTATCCTGGGCAATCAGTGCCTTGGCCAGATCCACAGCAAAACCATCATCTGCAGATGTCTGAGCCTGCGGAAGATGACATTTAAAACAGGGCCATGAGTTGATGGTCGCCTGTTCAGGAGAATCAGGGGAAAATGGGGTTTTACCCTTCATTGCCAGCGGTGTCAAAAATAAACCACCCCCGACACCCATCAATGGCCGCGCGTGGTGTGACTGTTCCCATTGCGCATAGATTTCAGCGTGACATGCCTTACAACTTGTCGAGTCGAACATCCTTACCAGCTCGTCAATACTGCTGGCTTTTCCTGGAGTCCCGGCTCCAGCTGCCGCTTTATAAGCCGCAGATGCAGCCCCTGCACCGTATCCCGGAGCTACACCGTATCCCGGAGCCTGCGCTGCACCTGCCGGAACAGAACCGAATGCCACCATCGACAGCATAAGGATTAAAATTAGTAACAAATTCTTTTTCATACTCCCTCCCTCTTATTTAATGCTTGCGCTTTAAAAGCGCCTGTACAATGCACGTAAGAAAAATCGAATTATCTATCACCCCCTTTTAATGATATGCTGTGAATGTAAGAAGTTTGTAAAAAAACTACGGATTCAAGAAACGACCTAAAATACTTTAAATTCACCATTCAGGGTTTGTCAACCTGAAATTCCAGCTTTAGAATACCCCTCAATTGAGACACATAAGTTGTATGTAAGCATAGCATACATACAACTTATGTGTATTTCATCACATCTTGCAATTGCCATGCTAAGAGATCATCCCCTGCCATAATTTATTTTCTGCAATGAAAATAAACAGTTAGAGGCATATTTTACATAAAAAAGACGACAAAGACCCGTGAGCATGGGACCTGACACATTCGTGTATCGCTACAGAACTGTAACCTGTCACAATATTTTTTCTGTGAATCAGATTTCTAGTAGGGAAGAATATTGTCGTAATTCACCAGGTCTTTCGCAATTTCTTCAGTACTTTTCAGTTCAAAATTATTGTTCTCAGATGTATTGGTGTAAATCTTGACGTCGAGGTCACCGAGTGTCTCAACATTCAGTTCCACGCTTTCGTCCATTTCCAATTTCTTATCCATAATAAACACGGTTGGCTCATCATCTGCTAGGGTAAGACCCACAGCCATTCTAATAGCCTCAGCCTGTCTGTCCCTGACCAGCACGGCAATCTTTTTGCCCATTTCTGCCTCCTTAATCCGTCATCCTCCGGCACCCAATCAAGTTGAGCACATGCTCGACTGTCCCGTTATCTCGGGAACCGGCGGATCCAGAATTTCCAGATTTTTAAATTGTTAGATCTAAAGAATTCGCTTGAACTATACCCCTTCACTACGATCTTTTTTATCACAAAGAATGATTATTAGTCAAGACACAAAGAGGACAGCATCCCGTTTTATCATTGGCATATAAAAAGACTTTTGTTTCATAATAATAATATATGAACAGGCGGATATCGGTAATCATTCCGAACTATAACGGCGGTTCGACCATCAAGACGTGTCTCGATTCAGTGTACTCGTCACACCATGGAAACATTGAGGTTATTGTTGTCGATGACTGTTCAACAGACAACTCAGTTAATATAATCAGGCAGTTTCCCTGCACACTAGTCCAGCTCGAAAAGCGGATGGGCGCTTCAAAGGCACGGAATACCGGTGCTGAAAAGGGTACTGGCGAGATTCTCTTCTTTCTGGATGCAGACTGCATCCTGGCCACAGACACCCTCTCCATTGCTGAGAGGGCACTGTCTCGTGAAAAAAATCCGATAATGGGCGGCACCTATGAAAAGATTGCCTTTGATGATACTTTTTTCAGCACATTCCAGTCTCTTTTCGTCCATTATTCAGAGACAAAAAAACAGGAACCTGATTATATCGCGACACATGCCCTGATTATCCGTGCGGATCTCTTCAAAAAAAGTGGCGGATTTGCAGAGCATTTTCTTCCCATACTTGAAGATGTCGAATTCAGCCATAGAATGCGCAGTGCTGGTTACCGACTCACCATGAATCCCGAAATACGTGTTAAACACATCTTCGATTTCAACCTCTTCGCGTCATTGAAAAACGCGTTCAGAAAATCGTTCTACTGGACGGTGTATTCACTCCGCCGAGGGGATCTCCTTGCGGATTCCGGAACTGCCTCTGTTGAACTGAAAGTTACTGTGGTATCTTTTTGTCTGAACCTGCTCTGTGTCCTCCTGTTCTCTTTTTCAGGGAAATCCGTTTTCCTGATCCCGCTTATCTTTTCTTTTCTATTCAGTCTTCTAATAAACAGGCGGCTTCTGATGTCATTCTACCGTTCTAAAGGGTTTGCTTTTGCCGTTCTTGCAACACTCTATTACACAATGGTGTATCCGTTGCCAGTAGGCATGGGAGCGGTATCAGGGATGTTTAAATTTCTTCTGGACTATACTTTTTCTAAAAAGAGGGCAGTCTCACGTGTATAGGTCAGTCCGCCATATTGGTTCACTATTCAGGAAAACCAGGCCGATTCACCTTACCTTTTTTGTAACAAAAAGATGCAACAGCAGGTGCCCGTTCTGTTTTTATCTTTCATCGACCGACACTGCGGCCGACAGAACAGACGAATTATCATTAGATGAAATCGGCCGTATTTCGCATTCTCTCGGCACGCTTCTCTGGCTGGCCTTTTCAGGGGGAGAAATCTTCCTCAGGGATGACCTGGTAGAGATAAGCAAAATATTTTATCAAAACAACAAGCCGTTTATAATGCTGTATCCAACAAACGGGCTCTTGCCCGAGCATATTACGCATGCCACAGAACAGATTCTCCGCTACTGCAGAAAAAGTATTATTACCGTCAAACTTTCCATAGACGGGTTACATGAGGCCCATGATGATTTACGTCAAACACCGGGAAGTTTTGAAAAGACTATCAAAACCTATGATAGCTTAGGCCCGCTGCTCGATAAATATCCTCATTTTGAACTCGGTGTGAATACGGTATTCTGCTCACGAAATCAGGATTCGATGGACGAAATTATCGATTTTGTTCGCGGGATGAAAAATATAAAGACCCATACGATTTCACTGGTGCGGGGAAATCTTTCAGATGCAACGTTCCATGAGATCAATGAGAAAAAATATCTCAATGCCATTGAACGCCTGGAAGAGAATCTGAAAAACAGAGGATCACGTCTGTACCGGTTTAAGGGAGCGCGCGTCAAGGCTGCTCAGGATATCCTTCAGCGCCGTCTCATTCACCAGACAATGCATCACAAGAAAAGACTCATTCCCTGTTATGCGGGGCAGTTAAACCTTGTTCTCCGGGAAAATGGCGATGTTTACCCCTGTGAAATTCTCACCGAAAGCCTCGGAAATGTGAGAGACCATGACTATGACATGATAAAGGTAGTCAATTCAGAAAAAGCATCCACCATAATGAATGCAATTCGCAACCAGACCTGTTTCTGCACGCATGAGTGCTATTTCATGACGAATATACTGTTCAATCCCCGTCTCTATCCCGGATTGGCAAAAGAATATGTGCGGCTTACCTAGAAGCCTGCAAGAAGAAACACGCCTTACATACGTTTAAAGCTTTTCCTCGAGTAATGCGGCAAGTTGAGCCAGATGCCTCTGTTCATCACAGGCAAGCATGTCAAAAATCCTCTGTGACTGGTCATTGTCGCGGGTACGGGCCATTTTTATGTACAGATCATAGGCATTCGTTTCAAGCGACATCGAAAACTCAAGAATTTCCTGGACATCCTTACCCTGCGCCCAATGCCGGGCCTGCTCGAGAAGTATGCCTCCCTCCATAATATCATCCGGCATATCAGCGGAAAGCACTGATTTCGGAAACAGATCATCTGGCTCACTGCCCGTCACATCAGAAAAGAGTTGTATCAGGGCTGACTCATGGTGTTCTTCAGCCTGTTCGAGTTTTTCGAAGAGACGCCGGGCATCATCGTCATTGATCAGGTCACCGAGTAATGTGTAAAACTTCCGTGAACCGTGTTCCAGTTTCCAGGCCAGACCGATGAGTTCCTCCGAGCCGGTTGCACTTCCGAAATACGCCATGCCGGCATCCGGCACACCCTCGGCAATGAGTCCATGCCACGCCCTGATGCCGCCATCCATGTTGTATACTTTCGAAAAACCCTCTCCTTCAAGGACTGCTGCAGCTGCCCGGCTGCGAAACCCTGAGCCACAATAGGTAATCGTCGGCTTGTTCCTGTCAATCTCCCCGATGCGGTCCCTGAGTTCACC
>JBFGJU010000142.1:0-5597 GCA_041577035.1 Thermodesulfovibrionales bacterium
GATGAAGTTGAAGATGTCAAATTTGTGCTTAAAAAACCCATTGATCCTTTAGAGCTGCTCTCATCGCTGAAAGAGCTTTTTCCATAAGAAAAGCTCAATAACATATCCGGTATGATCGGTAATTTAAATAGAAAATTCTTTCAATACATAATTATTATAATTTGTTACAATGTGAATAGTGCACATGCTGGAAGCGCTTGAGATTTTGAATTATGGGTAAACATATTCGGTTCGGAAAATATCTTGCAGACAAAGGGCTTATAACAATGGAATCTGTTATCAGCGCACGATTACTGCAGAGAAGAAATAACCGCATGATCGGCGATCTCGCAAAAGAGAAGGGATGGCTTACTGAGGAGGACATTCTCAGGATCCTCGTACTACAGGAGGAAACACATGAAATATTTGGTGAGATTGCTGTTAAGGAACGGTATTTAACGAGTGAGCAGGTAGATGAGCTTTTGAAAAAACAGAGTGATTCGTATCTCTATTTTGGCGATGCCCTCGTCCGAATCGGGGTTATCACGGCTGAAGACATAAAGAAGCACCTTCACGAATATAATCAATCACTAAAGCAGCCTTCTGAATAAACCAGATTTCCATATCCATACCGCAGACATTTTAAGCATATGCATTCCTCTTTATCCCATGCTCCAGAGATCATTACCAAATAATAATTCTCTGGTAATCTCCGGATTAGCTGGGCCGTGGCACTGAGGTAGTCGACCCCGCCGCAACAGACGCAGTGGAAAAAATGGTGTGTACAAACCCTTGGAACCTTGGGCAGAAGCTCGTCATCGAAAGTTACCAGGTCATTGTCGAGGCGCCTGATGGCAATCTTATTGTCGACCTCTCGGACAAAGCCTTGAAGTTGACGGTTCCGTATGAAATAATCGAGGACAATACCCTGTACAAGTTCGAGGTGTTGGCAAAAGAAGAAAGCGGAAATCAGACTATCACGGAGGGCTTCTTCTGCACAGGACCTGACCTTTCAGAAGAAGACTGCGAGGAGCTTGCTGAGGCTCTGTAACCGGGTGGAAAATTGCGGGACTCCCTTCGCCTCGCACCAGTGCGCTATCCGTGAAGAAGGGAGTCCCGCCTCTTATGCCACACCTCATAACTACTCAGCTTGCCGACAAAAGCTCAATATGTATTATCATAAAAGATATGGCTGATAATACCTATGCCGGAAAAATAGCCTATACTACTGTTTTCGGTATTTCAATGGCTTTTATTGAATCCGCGGTTGTTGTGTATTTACGGGCATTATACTATCCAGACGGTTTTTCGTTTCCCCTTAAATTGATGACCAACAACCTCATGGGCATTGAAGTATTGCGTGAGGGTGCTACCATATTCATGCTCCTTTCCGTTGCAGCCCTTGCCGGCAAAAGATTCTGGGAACGATTTGCCTATTTTATTTTTTGTTTCGGTATATGGGATATTTTTTACTATGTATGGCTTAAGTTTTTGATTGACTGGCCTCTCTCAATTGTCGAGTGGGACATCTTGTTCTTAATTCCTTTGCCCTGGATAGGACCGGTCATCGCCCCGGTCACCATATCAGTGCTGATGATTATCAGCGGTGTGGTCATCGTTCGTCTGTTCGACAGAGGGTATGACTTTAAACCGACAATATCCTCAGTGATACTTTTTTTAATTGGATCCGGAATAATACTGTATTCTTTCATGAGGGATATCGGCGCCGCGCTTCATCAGAAGGAGCCACTACCCTATCTGTATGAACTTCTCATTATTGGAGCGCTGTTATATATCACGGCATTTATCATTTCATACAGAAGAATTGTACCTGCATCACGAGGGATTCTCTAAGGTCTGGAACTGGGCTCCATGAGATCCTGTTATGATTCTGTTATATCGAGCTTCTTGATCTTGCGGTAGATCGTCGCAAGGTCTACGCCCAGCATTCTCGCTGCCTCTTCTTTATTCCAGTTATGCGCCTCCAAGGTATCAACGATTACCTTTTTTTCATAAAAATCTATCTTGTTTTTCAGTGAATCTCCTTCTGATTCTTTCGTATCCAATAATTTATCGGGCAATTCTTTCAGCCCGATCGTTTCTGAAGTTGCCAGTACCACTGCCCGCTCAAGAACATTTCTCAGTTCCCTGATATTCCCTGGCCAGGAATGGTAATGCAGTACTTCCATGGCCTCATCACTAATCCCCGTTATATTCTTATTATTTTCCTTACTGCATTTTTCGAGGAAATGCTGCGCGAGCACGTCGATATCCTCCCTTCGCTCCCGCAGAGAAGGTATTTTCACTTCTATAACATTGAGTCGATAATACAGATCCTCTCTGAACAATCCCTTTGCTATCAGTTCTTCAAGATTTTTGTTTGTGGCAGCAATGACCCGCACATCGACATATGTCTGTGATGTTCCGCCAATCGGCAGTACCTCACCGGACTCCAGCACCTTCAGCACTTTTGACTGAAGGCTTAATGGCATATCTCCTATTTCGTCAAGAAACAGTGTGCCTTCATCAGCCAGAACAATAAGCCCTTTCTTATCTGATGCAGCACCGGTAAAGGCTCCTTTCCGATAACCGAATAATTCACTCTCAAGGAGATTTTCAGGGATGGCAGAGCAGTTTATTGAAATAAATGGTCTGTCCTTTCTCTGGCTGTTGCAGTGGACAATCTCTGCAACAAGCCCCTTGCCGGTTCCGCTCTCCCCCAAAATAAGAATGTTGCTTCTCGTTGGTATCACCTTTTCCAGCACTTCAAACACATACATTATTTGGTTCGAAGTTCCGACAAATTCCTTGCACCCAAACTGCTGACTCAGCTGTTGTCGCAGGGCAAGATTTTCATTCATAACCTTTTTGTGTTCGAGTAGTCTCCGAATGGTCATCTTTACGTCTTCGTTGATAAAGGGCTTCACAATATAATCACTTGCTCCTTTTTTCATGGCTTCAACAGCAGATTCAACTGACGCAAAGGCGGTCATAATAATGACGAGGAGATTCGGGTTTTTCCCAAGGGCTTTTTCGAGCACCTGTATTCCATCAATTTCTTCCATTTTAAGGTCTGTTATTACTAGGTCAAATGCCTCTCTCTCTATTTTCTCAAGCGCATCTTTACCACTGTAGGCAGTAACCACGGAATATCCTTCTCTGGAAAGCAGGAACTCCAGTGCCTTGCAGATATCCCGTTCGTCATCAACGACCAGTAATTTATAATTGTTATTTTTCATAACCGGGCAACCTCACTCTGAATATGGAACCGCCTTCTGGGTTGTTCTCAAATGAAATATCTCCGTTAAAACTCTTCATAATACTGTAACTGACACCCAGGCCAAGTCCGGTGCCTTTCTCTTTGGTAGTAAAAAACGGTTCGAATATCTTTTCAGCGTATTCAGCGGACACACCGTGTCCGGTATCTGAAAAGGAGATTTCAATTTCGCCTCCTGCTTGTTTCGCTGTGATATCGAGTGTCCCCGTATCCGTCATGGCATCTGCAGCGTTAAAAATGATATTCATAAATACCTGAATTAACTGTGTATCATCAACGTTTACCTCTGGCAAATTGTCAGGCACGTCTATCTGAATGGTAACGTTTTTCATCCGTTTATCATACCGTACCAGTTCCAGCGTAGCATCGACGATTTCACGGATATTATGCTTCCTGACATTTGATGCCGTTGTTTTGGAAAAACTGGACATCTGCCGAACGATACTGATAATCCGGTTTACATGTTTTGCTATTGTGTCAAGAGTTTCCTTTGTAAAGGAATCAAAATCCATAGCCCGCAAGATCTGAACATACGATGAAATAGAGGTAAGGGGATTGCCCACCTCATGAGCAACGCCCGCTGATATCCTCGCGAGGTCGGAGAGCTTTTCCGAATGCATCATCTGTTCTTCCATTTTTTTCATTTCGGTAATGTCCTGAATAAGCACCAATGCCTGATGCGTTCCATCGGAACTTATCAGCGGCGTTGAGGTTATCTGAAAATATCCCTTTCTTTTTCCAAGATCCTGAAAAATAATCTCCTGAACAACATTATTGTCTACTATTGATCGTTGGATATCTGTTCCGCTGTAGATTCTATCGAGAGATATATCACCGATGTCATCAACGCCCATCCAATCTCTGAGTGTTCTGTTAATCCACGTAATTTTTCGATCACTGCCAACGATGAATAATCCCGCTTCAAGCGTCTCAACAATAGCATTTAATTTCTCTTTCTCGCTCAGCAACTCATCAGTTCTTTCACGAACCAGCCCTTCAAGTTTTGCAGCGTAATCTCTCAGCGTTTCCCGCAAATGGACTTCTTCAGTAATTTCATTGCTCGAGAGAATAATTCCGGATACCGTGCCGTGAAGGATAAGGGGATTGATGCTAATGTTCAGGTACAACGTCTTTTCCGCTGTCTCATACGGGAAATCATGTAACATACGGCTGGTTCCTTCAAGACAACTGGCAAAAATCTCCCTGAAGACGTCCCTGCTTTTTTCATCAATGATCGGAAAAATGTCAAAGAAGTTCTTACCAATAATATAGTCCTTTCCCTTTTTACAGAGTTGCTGGTGCGCGGTGTTAACTGTTCTTATAGTCAGGTCCTTATCAAGCACCATAATCTTTGACTCCGTGCTCTGAAGAAGGTTTTCAAGGTAATCCTTCGCCTGAATAATCTCCTCCTCAAGGTACTTCTGTCTTTCTAGGTGCTTGGCCCTCTCCTCTGCTTTAACTCTTTTCCTGTTGATGAGTATCGTGGCAAACGTACCCGCTATCGTAGCAATAAAGATGGAAATAACCAGCAGGGAATGCAGTCTCATGCTTTTTCTTATACTATAGGTCACTTCCGAATAGGGTATCGAGACGCAGACGATCCATGACATTTCGGCTACATTTGTACGGGAAAAAGCTATGAGCTTATCTTCCCCAAACGGTGCACGGTAAGAACTGAAGCCAATATTTCCGCTTTCCAGAATCTTTTTTTCTGTTTTGAATGTTTTGTGACAGTCATAACACGAAGCATCAGTTTTATACAGGTTTTTTCCAATCATTTCAGGCTGAGTCGGATGGAACATGAGTGTCCCCTGTCCGTCCATCATCCACGCGTGTCCCCTGATACCGACCCGTATCGGTGCCAAAAACTTCTTATTGATTGAGTCTATCATAATCTCCATGATGACAGCGCCGAGTATTTCTGCGCCCCTGACCACAGGCATCGCAAGCAATATGCTTTTCTTGTCCGCAAGGGCATCGATAAACCGAACATTCTCCGGAGGCAGTAACAGGGCTCGCTTGAAGAGATTGCGGTCCTGGCCATCCGGCTCTTTTGCCTGAATACTATAGATAAGGTTGCCCTGCTTATCCAGCACTTTCAAATCTATTTCAAGATCTTCTCTGAACTCGACAAATGCGTTATTTACAAAGGAAGGGAGTCCTTCTCCTGCCATGCCCCTGTCGGCCAGGAGATTGACGAAAGAAATGGTCTCATTTTCAAGGTGATTTATTTGATCTTCGATATTTTTCGCAATAGACTTTGCAATAATGAGCTGCTGCCGGCTGAACTGCTCGGCTATTTCGCTCTGGTAGCTCTGTTGAAAAAATATATTGAGGGTAA
>JBFGJU010000143.1:0-5578 GCA_041577035.1 Thermodesulfovibrionales bacterium
AAGAAGTGCTCAGGCCCATGTGCAGGTCTGATTGAACATACTGACTATCTCAATGCCATTCACGAGATTCAGCTGCTCCTTGAAGGAAAAAATAAAAGGCTTCTGAAGTTACTGAGAAAGAAGATGCACACCCTTTCAGATGAGATGAAATTTGAAGAGGCGGGAGTAATAAGAGACAGAATTTCGGCTATCCAGAAGATAACAGAGTCACAAAGAATAGTGGCGCCGCATCTCGGTGATGTTGATGTGATAGGACTGTACCGAAAAGATAATGCGGCAGTTTTTAAAATCCTCTTTGTAAGAAACGGCATTATGATAGGGGTTCGTGATTTCTTTATAAGAAATGTATCGGGGGAGCACGACGGTCATCTCTTTAAAAATGTTATGGAACAGTTGTACGAAAAAAAGATCATACCGCCGCCTGAAATCGTGTGTTCTCATATACCTGAAGACGGCGCATTTTTATCTTCCTGGCTGACAGATAAGCGGTCGGCAAAAGTCCATATTTCAGTCCCCAAGAAAGGAACAAAAAGAAAACTGATTGAAATGGCAATAGAAAACGCCAGGGTACTCTCAGAGCAGGGACAGGCTGTCAGCGTTGATACAATCTTGAGAAAGATAGCGGCGGTATTACATCTGTCTCACATTCCCGAAGACATTGGTGCTTTTGATATATCGAACATTTCAGGAAGCGCAGCCGTCGGCTCTTTTGTATACTGGGCCGGGGGATCTTTTGTCAAAGATCACTATCGCCATATAAAGATGGAAGCAATAAAAGGCCCGGATGACTATGCCATGATGAGGGAAATGATCAAAAGGACATTCAATAAATTCAAGGGCCAAGAGCCGGAATCCGGAGAACAGCAGTCAGAAATTCGAAAGCTTGTGGACATACCTGATCTGATCATCATAGACGGGGGAGCGGGACAGCTCCGATCTGCGAAGCGGGCTTTGGACACAGCAGGAATTAGCGTGGACGTCGTTAGTATTGCAAAAGCACCTGACCGGGTCTTCATGCTGCGCAAGAAGGCCCCGGTTGATCTGGAGGATGGAACAGACGTATCATTGCTCCTCAGGAAAATCAGAGACGAAGCACATCGGTTTGCATTGACGTATCATAGAAAAGTTCGTTCAAGAAAAATATTCTCATCACCGCTTGAGAACATACCGGGTATTGGCAAAAAGAGGAGGTTTGCATTACTGAAACATTTTGGTAGTATAGAGGCGATACAACATTCATCTGCTGAAGAGATTGCGCAGCTAAAGGGATTGAACAGGCCATTGGCCGAAAAGATTCTTGCATTACTTAAAAGGAGAGATGATGCACAGCCTTAGCGGAAGAACGATATATATTTCCGGTTCGATGGCCTATGACAGGATAATGGACTTTCCCGGCAAATTTTCAGACTACATCCTGCCTGATAAAATTCATATTCTGAATGTCTGCTTTAATGTGAACGGTCTGACAGAGAAATTCGGGGGTACGGCTGGGAATGTCGCGTATACCCTCAGCCTCCTCAAAGAGATGCCCATTGTTATGGCAACCATTGGAAAAGACTTTGACAGTTACTTCGACTGGCTGAAGAAACACAATATTTCATTGGAAGGGATAAGAACGATTGCTGATGAATTCACTGCTGGTGCTTATATAACAACTGATAAATCTGACAACCAGATTACCGGATTCAATCCCGGTGCCATGAAATATCAGGCAGAATACCGTTTAGACGATGCGAATCCGGGTACAACAGTGGTGTTGATCGCACCGGGCAACATACAAGATATGATGTCGTATGCGGCTGTGTGCAGAAGCAAGGGTATCCCCTATATATGCGATCCGGGTCAATCGCTTTCCCTCTGGGACGGAAATGCTCTCAGGGAGTGGATAGAAGGATCGTTGATCTTTGTCTCAAATGACTATGAGCTCGAACTGGTCATGACCATGACAGGAATAGACAAAAAAGGGATGCTCCGGATGACTAACACAATCATTACGACGCTCGGAGAAAAAGGGGCCCTCATCAGCACCCACGATAGCAATGAAAGAATCCCTTCGGCTGCGGTTTCTCAGGTACTTGATCCAACCGGGGCTGGTGACGCATTCAGGGCAGGATTACTCAAGGGTCTGGTGACAGGACAGAATATCGAAACCGCTACGAGGATGGGAGCGGTTTCGGCGACCTTTGCAATAGAAAACTATGGAACCCAGGAGCATACCTTTACCTACGAAGCGTTTTTAGAACGGTACCGAGTTAACTTTGGAGAGTTGTAGCCAGTGGACTTCGTACTACATACCATGAGGGATACTGAAACCATTCGAGACTATGGAGGGGAGCGCCTCTCTGTCGCAAGCATATTTAATCAGTAACCTTATATACCTTGTCGTGCCTGCGGGCACGTTCCCCTAGCTTAATCCCGATAGAATCACCTTTTTTTGCTTTTTCAACCGCCTGATGTTCTATCTGCATTGATTCAACCGTGACCGTAAAATCAGTCGTGTGACCTTTGATATGGATACGGTCGCCTTTCATCAGTTCACCATCGGTCAGTGCTATCGCCGCAACCCCAATCTTGTCAAAATAATTTTCAATAATCCCTATTTCGACTTCTGCCATTGTAGCCCTCCTTTCATTGTTGACCCATTATAAAACATTTAAAAAGAGAGAAAAAGCAGAAAAATAAGGCGTGCGACGGAACACCGCGATAAAAAGAATGTTCGTATATTCCCGGAGAGACTGACAAAAAAAGAAAAATCTGCTATATTGTTAGAAACAAAGAGGATAAAAGGCTAAGGAGGGTCTCCATATTAGTGGTAAAAGTGGAGATGTTAAAACCTTTTATCCTCTCTTTTATTATAACGTATTCCTTATTCATAAATCGCCCTTCTTAAGTTGGATTGCTGATTGCGGATTGCGCCTGCCTGCCGGCAGGGATTTTTTGAATCCAAAATCGTAAATCCAAAATCATACATGCAAGTCTGTATTTTCTGCACGTGCTTTAACCCGCCTCAGGCGGGTTACCCTTTATCTGTATTTAAGCTATAATGCTGATAAGGGGTGCGTATGATCAACGAGGAAGCCATAAAGGCATATTTCTTTAAAAAATACAAAGGGATAAACTCCATTGCTATAAAAAAACTTGGCTCTGGTGTCCAGGGATCGGGGTTTCTTGTTGATATCAGGGGAGCAGACGGGATGAAATCATATGTGGTCAAGGCTCTTGTTCCGGAAGGGTTGGGTCATGATTATCCGTCAGACAGGGCATCGGTCTTCCTCCTGGATTTTGACGAGTTTAAGAACCTTCCGAAACACGTAAAGGCTCTTGATGTCCTTGCTGAGATGGATGACAGTTCTATCCAGTCAATCGGAGGCGGGAAAGAATATTATCTCCTTATGGAACAGGCATCAGGAAGACATTATTTCCATGACCTCTCCCGCCTTTCTGAGCAGGATACTCTGACGCAGACTGATCGGGCGAGAATCAATGCCATGGCATCATATTTAGCGGAAATTCATGCGGTGAAAAAGAGCTCAAAAACTCTCTATTGGAGGAAATTACGTGACACAGTGGGACACGGAGAATGTCTTATGGGTGTTTTTGATACGTATCCTGACGGCACTCTCCCCTTTGAGGAAATGAGAGCGATAATTCGGCAGTCGGTTGACTGGGTGTATGCCTTAAAGCCAAAGCATAAACGGCTTTCACAGATCCATGGGGATTTTCATCCGGGAAATATCTGGTTTAACGATACTGATGATTTCATACTCCTTGACCGGAGCAGGGGCCCGTGGGGCGAGCCTGCTGATGATGTAACAGCACTCACCATAAACTATATATTTTTTTCTGTTATGAGACATGGTGATCTCCGGGGGACGTTTCGTGAAAGCCTGGAATTGTTTATAGACGCATATATCAAGGCGTCAGGTGATGTGGAAATAACAGACGTGGCAGCACTCTTTTTTGCCTTCAGGGCCATAGTCATAGCAAACCCGGTCTTCTATCCTGAACTTACCACAGATGCCCGTCAGAGTCTTATCAGATTTGCGAAAAGTGTTCTCGCGGATGATTCTTTTAAGGTCGAAAGAATAAACGACTATATAACCGCATGAACGAATTTTGGCAAAGAAGCATTATCCTGTATGCCGTGCTCTTGATATGATATGACAGGGGTACAGCACACATAAAGATTGGCTTACAATGAGGAACAGGGAAAGGAGGATTTTATAATGCGCTACATCCTATCGATAATTATTCTGTTGGCGGTTTCGACTGTTGTGTCTGGCGCCACAGGCTCTTTGGTTACCTACGAGGTAAATGGTACGTCTTATGAAGGATATTACATCAGTCCTGCTGAGCACGCACCGTTTGTGTTGCTGATTCATGACTGGGACGGTCTGACCGATTATGAGATCAAGCGGGCCACTATGCTCGCGGAATTGGGCTATGCTGTTTTTGCCGTGGATTTATTCGGGGCCGGCATACGGCCGACGAAAGTGACGGACAAGCGTCAGCACACTGGTGAGCTCTATAAAGACAGAAATAAAATGCGGTCATTGATGAGAGAGGCCCTGGATGCCGCCAGGGATAAAGGAGCCGATGTCAAGAATGCGGTCGCTGTGGGCTATTGCTTTGGTGGCGCGGCAGTTCTTGAACTGGCGCGATCCGGGGCAGACCTGAAAGGATTTGTAACGTTTCATGGTGGCCTGAAAACACCGGTGGGGCAAAATTACGCAAAGGCGCGGGGCAAAATTTTGATTATGCATGGATCAGCGGATTCGGCCATTACCATGGACCAGTTTGCGGGCTTGGCAAATGAACTTGAATCGGCAGGCATTGCGCATGAAATGATAACCTACGGTGGTGCTCGGCATGCCTTCACGGTGTTCGATGGTGATCGTTATCAGGAAGAGGCTGACAAAAAATCCTGAAAGCGCTTTCAGGATTTTCTTGCGGATCTGTTGCAGTGAATTTCAGGATAAGCCGAAGGAGTCTGAATCGGTCACATGAGAACATTTCAGAAGAATGCGTTGGTGCAAGAGCCTGTTCAGAAGCATTACGATTTTGACTTGCTAGAGAATTTTATATATTTCTCCCAGATTAAAAACAGGTCAGCGGTTGCCCTGAGGTCACCGGCACAATAACGGGCTATGTCGAGATGCTTTCCGGCCTTATAAAGGCCTTTTACTTCATAGCCGGTAATACCTTCTTCCTTTGGGCTTTTGATCCCGAATGTCCTGCACCACATATCCAGGCTGAATCGTCTTCTGAATGCTCCGTAAAAGGAGAGCTGATCGAGCAGATCTATATGGATATCCCCGTAACGATATGGTAAGAGTTCCCTGTTTGGACGAATGTGGTGTACCGCAGACCGTATCAGAATAAAAGGGCAGTCAAAACTCCTGCCGTTGAACGTGATGAACTGATTATAGTGCTGTATCGTATTCCAGAACTTCTGAATAATTTCTTTTTCTGTTCCTGTTTCGAACGTACAACCGTCTTCTTCAAATGGCAGGGTAGGATCGCTGTTATTTTGAAAAAAGATGAAGCCATTACGCTTATCAGGGTCGAACATCCCGAT
>JBFGJU010000144.1:0-5503 GCA_041577035.1 Thermodesulfovibrionales bacterium
ACAATAAGATATCGCACTGAACTCACTGGTATTCAGCCCTCTTCAGTGGATCTGCTGATCTTTTACGAGAACTACGTTCAGGGGCATTGATTTCACCAGATCATCGTCGAGAAAAATCTCTATCCAGTAATTTCCGGATACAGGGAATTCAATGTTCAGATGAATGGATATATCCCGGTGCCTGATATGAGCCTCTTTCAGTT
Organism: Thermodesulfovibrionales bacterium; assembly: GCA_041577035.1. Classification (GTDB taxonomy): domain Bacteria; phylum Nitrospirota; class Thermodesulfovibrionia; order Thermodesulfovibrionales; family UBA6898. Next base: position 204 of record JBFGJU010000144.1, read on the forward strand.
TTATTTTTGAAGTTGTTTTTCTCACGACTTTTTTTTTGTCAGGAGAAAGAATCTGTGTAAGAGATGTAAATTCTCCTTTACCTTCGCTCCATTCGTTTATTATCGCGAGTCTCGAATGAACCGCAGGGAATTTGGTAGCATAAATATTTTCGAACAGGCCCATAATACTGATTTTACCACCTGCTTCCTGCCGAACGTCATCGCATATAATAGTGTAATTGAGGGAGGGTGTAATCTGTTCTGTCATGTCGTCTCCATGAGTATACACCGGGTAATGATGAATAGATTATCGCATATATCCATAAAATGCAAATAGCGAAAGCACTGTTCAGCTATTCTTCTTCAGAAAGAGCGCGATGAAAAAGAGAGCGGACGCTGTCAGCACTATGCAGGCGCTTGGTGCTATATCAAATTGATAAGAGATAAAAAGTCCCGCGAAAACGGATCCTGCTCCTGCTGCACATGAGAGGAGGATCATTGAAAACAGATTTCTGGCGAAAAGGCGCGCGGTGGCGCCGGGAATAACCAGCAAGGCAGATACGAGGATTATTCCGACAACACGTATCGACAGAACTATCGTTATAGCCAGAGCGATGAAGAAAAAGACATTCAATAACCTGACGCGAATGCCGCTTACCTGCGCCAGCTCCTCATTGTAGGTTGAAAAAAATAATTCCTTCAGGAAGGAGATTAAAAGAAGCGTTAAAACGCTGAACAGAACAAGTGATATCAAAATTTCTTCATTGGTAATAGCCAGTATGTTGCCGAACAGATAACCGAACAGGTCCACATTATATGATTCAGATATGCTGATAAGAGCTATGCCAAGAGCCATTGATACTGAATAAAATATGCCGATTGATACATCCTGAGCTAATTTCCCTGTTCTGCTGACAGACTCTATCCCGACCGCTATCAGGATGGTATAGATCAAGGCGGACAGTATTGGATTGATGCCGGTGAAGAATCCGATAGCAACACCTCCGAACGCAGCATGAGAAATACCCGCACCGATAAATGACATCTTTCTGAGTACAATAAAAACCGAAAGCATGCCTGAAAGTACGCTCACCAGCATTCCCGCAATGAATGCCTTCTGCATGAACGGCGATGCGAGTATTTCGAACATTTTTATCTTAACCTTTCACACTTATCACAGATATCGGAGTGCATGAGAAGATCCACATTTTTTCCGTAAAGTGATGTGAGAACTTTATCATTGAGTGCACCAAGTGGATTGCCGTGATAGTATAGACTGATGTTCAGGCAGGATATTTCATCCACATATGCCGTTACCGCTCCAATATCATGTGAAACCATTAATATGGTCAGGTTCATCCTCTTCTTAATGCCTTTCAGAAGGTGATAAAAGTCTTCCTGTCCCACAACGTCGATGCCGGTGCTTGGTTCATCCAGTATCAGTATTTTTGGTTCCCCGGCAAGGGCACGTGCTATAGATATGCGTTGCTGCTGCCCGCCTGAAAGCTGATGGTACTGAACGTGCTGCAGATCTTCAACACCCAGCATTGCCATGCATGCAACCGCTTTTTCCCTGTCAGCTCTCCCGGGCCAACGGAATAGTCCCGCCTCCCGGTATCGTCCCATAAGGACAATGTCGAGGGCGCTTGCCGGGAACTGAGGATCGATGTTCATATGCTGGGGCAGGTAACCGAATACTGTTTCCTTTCCGTGGAGGGCTTCAGGGTCTTTTCCAAAGACTCTGACCGTACCTGCTGACGGCCTGTTCAGACCGAGTATCGTTCTGATGAGTGTTGTTTTACCGCCGGCGTTAGGACCGACAATGCCGAGGAAATTGCCTTCCCTCAGAATAAGGTTAATATTCTTCAGTATTTCCTTGCCCTTGACTGTAACTGATACATTTTCTATCCGTATTGCTTCACTCATTTCATGACCTGTTCCATGACCTGAAGATTATATCGCATCATGTCAATATATGTTACTCTTTCGTTCTGTCCTCCGATCGGATCAAGAATGAGCACAGTTCCGCCGGCTTCGCGTGCGACAGCTTCAGCAACCCTGGGATTGAACTGGGGTTCGGCAAATATGACTTTGATATCCATTCGCTTCAGTTTATCAAGTATGTGGTCAAGATGCCGTGCTGTTGGTTCTTTACCCGGGCCCTCTTCTATGACACCGGCTATCCTCAAGTCATATCTTCTCGCAAAAAAAGCCCATGCATTATGAAAGGTGACGAATGAGCGCGTGCGGAATGCACCAACACGTTCAGCAATTTCTTTATCAAGTGATCGCAATTTCTTTATGAAATCAGCAGCCTGTTGTCGATAGACTGATGCATGTTCCGGATCTTTCTTTGAGAACGCGTCTCTAATTTTATGTATCATCTCAATGCTGATAAGAGGGTCGAGCCAGACATGGGGGTCGTCCGGAAATGCTTTCTGCATGTCTGTAAATGTAACCACCGTCACAGAGTCGTCTAACACAGTCATGAGCCTGTCAGCCCAAAATTCAAGTCCCGAACCTATGGTGATAAAAAGGTCTGCCTTTGTGATCGATGTTATTGTCCGTGGCGTTGGCTCGTATGTGTGCGGGCTGGCTCCGGGAGGAAGGAGCAGGGTGACAGCAACTCTGTCTTTGCCAACCTGCCGTGCAAAATCAGCCAATGGAGCAATGCTTGCAACCACACGTAATGTGCGTGTTGATCCTGAACACGTATCCGCCGGCAGTGGTATAAAGGACAGCGTCAGCACAAGCATAAGCAGTTTTGGTCTGATATGATTGATTACACCATGCATATGCGTCTCCACAATGAGCAGTATGTCACGCTTCGACCCCAATAGAGCTATATATTATATAGTCAGTCCTCATAAGTAAACCCCATCTCACGCACGGAAGCGTAGTTGTGTGTTGTATGGCGCAAATGGAAAACTCATTGAAAACATTTTTGAGGTACAATATACGATGAAAAATGCGCCCGGATTTTCCGCCTTACATTACAGGGATTTTCGTCTTTTTTGGACAGGGCAGCTGATCTCTCTTTCCGGGACGTGGATGCAGTCGGTTGCCCAGGGATGGCTTGTATACAGCCTCACGAAATCCCCTCTATATCTGGGCATGGTAGCGGCATCTGCCTCTCTGCCGATTCTCCTTTTTACCCTGTTCGGCGGTATCATTGCCGATCGGTTTCCAAAGAGAACCCTGCTCCTGGTTACTCAGGGGCTTTCGATTATACCGGCCTTCACGCTCGGCCTGCTGACAACTCTTGACGTTATAAGCGTCTGGCATGTAGCAGTTCTCGCGGCCATGCTTGGGACGATCAACGCAGTTGACATCCCTACACGTCAGTCGTTTCTGATAGAGATGGTCGGACGAGGGCATATTATGAATGCGATAGCCCTTAACTCGGCCGCATTCAACAGCGCCCGCATAATCGGCCCCATGATTGCAGGCCTGTCTATTTCATATCTCGGGATCCCGGCATGTTTCTTCATAAATGCGGCAAGCTTTCTCGCGGTAATCGTTGCCCTTTCCCGGATGAGTGCACGCGGTGAGATTACGGTTAAGTCTGAAGGTGTGATCAAAGACTTCATGAAGGGCCTGCGTTTTATAAAGGGCAACAGGGAAATCGTACGGGTTATTTCGCTCATCGCTGTGTTTAGTTTTATTGGACTGCCTTATATAACACTCCTGCCGGTGTTTGCCGTTGAGGTTTTTAACCGGGGAGCGCAAGGCCTTGGCTTTCTTGTCGGGTCATCTGGCGTGGGGGCGCTGTCAGCCGCGTTGATCATCGCAGTTAAAGGAAATATAGAGAACAAGACAAAATATATGTCTATAGCCGGCCTCTGCTTTTCCTGTGCGCTTCTGATTTTTTCTCTATCAAAGACATTTTGGGTTTCTCTTGTTATCGTTCTGTTTGGCGGATGGGGTATGGTGAGTTATCTCGCTTCTGCAAACAGCTACATTCAACTTTCCGTACCGGATGAACTGCGGGGAAGGGTCATGAGTGTCTACTCCTTTGTATTTCTCGGGACGGTTCCGATCGGTAATGCCCTCATGGGTTTTACAGCGGATCGTATCGGGACAACGAACGCAGTATCTGCTGCAGGGATAATCTGCATACTTGCGTCAGTCATCTTTGCGAAGAGATATTTTTTTCACCGGGGCCGCGTCCGGAGTTCGGGGATCCCGGTGAAAAAGATATAATAGATATCATGAAAGTACTGGCTATCGAAACGTCTACCATGCTCGGCGGAGCCGCGGTTGTTGATGAACAGGACGGCCTCATTGCCGAGATACGTCTGAATATCAAAACAACGCATTCTGAACGTCTGATGATGGCTGTTGATACGATACTCAAACAGTCAGAACTAAAGCTCAATGATATTGATGCTGTTGCTGTTTCCACAGGGCCGGGATCTTTTACCGGGTTGCGCATAGGCTTAAGCACGGCCAAAGGTCTTTGCTATGCGTCCGACAGGCCATTGGTCACGGTGCCAACGCTTGAGGCCTTTGCATGGAACTTCACTTTCTCAAAACATCCAATATGTCTTATGCTCGATGCCAGGAAAAAAGAGGTATATGCCGCTGTTTTTCAGTGGGAAGAAAAAGGATTTAAAAAAATTATGGGTGAAACAACCGCGAAACCATCTGAATTAGTTGAGAAGCTTGTCGGGAACACTGTTTTTGCGGGAGATGGGGTGAAGTTGTACGAGGATCAGATCATTGAGCATATGAAGGATAGAGCGATTTTTGCCCCTCCGGAAAAGATGGTTCCGTTTCCTTCTAATGTCGGAATGCTCGGGCTTCGAAAGGCGCTGAAACGTGAATTTTCCAGTGTATCGGATGCCGTGCCGTTCTATATTCGAAAATCAGAGGCAGAGGTAAAGTGGAAAGAAAAGAACTCTTAGATTTCACCATTGATCAGATGCATGAAACTGATCTTTCTGACGTAGTTCGTATAGAACGGGCATCATTTCCCACACCGTGGTCAGAAACACTCTTCTATAACGAGCTCCGAAAGGAACACGCGGTCACAAGGGTAGCAAGAACAGATAACAGAATTGCAGGCTACATAATCGCCAACCGGGTTATTGATGAAGGACATATCCTTGACCTTGCGGTTGATCCGGTGTTCAGACGGTCAGGTGTCGCCTCGGCACTTGTTCAAGACGTTCTGACTCATTTAAAAGAAGACAGATGCGAGGCTGTTTTTCTTGAGGTCAGGGCTTCAAGCGCAGCAGCAAGAAGGTTATATGAAGGATTTGGCTTCTCCGTGCTCGGCATACGAAAGCGTTATTACTCCTCGCCTGAAGAGGATGCGG
>JBFGJU010000145.1:0-5428 GCA_041577035.1 Thermodesulfovibrionales bacterium
GAGGATAGCAGCAAGATCTCCGGGTCTTTCCAGCACAGGACCGGACGTGGTTTTTATCGTAACACTGAGCTCGTTAGAAATTATATGAGAGAGTGTTGTTTTTCCGAGACCAGGTGGACCACAGAGAAGCACATGATCAAGAGGTTCCTTTCTCTGAAGCGATGCTGTGATGAATACTCTGAGATTATCCTTTATCTTGTTTTGCCCGATGAAGTCATCAAACGATTTCGGCCTGAGGTTCAATTCCAGCGAATGGTCGTCAGTGGATATGTCCGAGCTGACGGTTCTGCTATCATCGGATTTTCTTAAGGAATCAGCATTATCCATGAGTATTACCCGTAAGCTGCTTTAAGGTTTCCCTGAGCAGGCTTTCAATGTCGTTAAAATCTTTTTTATAGACTTTTTCTATTGATTGTTGTGCGATCGACTTTTTATATCCGAGATTAACAAGGGCCGAAAGGGTGTCTTCATATAATTTATCCCTTACTCCTGTCGCTACGGGAAGTTTTTCCCTGAGTTCCAGTATCAGTCTCTGGGCCGTTTTTTTGCCGAGACCCGGTACCCTGCAGAGCATGGCTACATCTTCATTTTCTATTGAATTGAGAAAGTCATCATGAGAAATGCCTGACAGTATGGTAAGCCCCATTTTAGGGCCAATTCCGGAAATGCCCAAAAGCGTTATAAATATTTTTTTTTCATCTTCGGAGATGAACCCATAGAGCTGTATCGTATCTTCCCGGACAGGAGTATATATGGAGAGAAAGACTTCACTTCCTTCTGCCGGTAAGCTTGACAGTGTATGCAGAGAAACATTGATCTGGTATCCAATACCATTGACGTCAATAATAACGTTATCCGGTTTTCTGGAAGTAATCCTGCCTGTCAATGAGGCTATCATCGGTATTGTCTGCTTTCGTCATAGAAGACTTCAATGCAGCATGGAGTATTCTCCGGCTCAAGCGGCCTAATCGAATAAGAATTCATAAGCAAATATCTGCCGAATCTTTTCGAATCGCAAAACACGCTCTTCATGAACAGCGTTGACGCCTGAAAGTCATATATCATTGATTTTCAGTCTTTTATTAAATTGTAAAGTATTAAGGTAACAGAGAGCAAGTGCAAGTGCATCGGCACTATCAGCGGAAAGAGACCCGGTTACGTCCAAGAGTACTTTTACCATTGATGCGACCTGTTCTTTTTCCGCACGCCCGTATCCTACGACGGCCTTTTTAACCTGAAGGGCGCTGAATTCATGGAATTGAATATGTTCAGCTGCAGCAGCCAGAAGGACAATGCCACGTGCGTGTCCGAGGTTGAGTGCCGCCTTGGTTCCTTTAGAAAAAAAAATTTTCTCAACGACAATATCACTTGGGTTATAGGTACGGATTATCTGTACGAGTTCATCATAAATCTGTTTTAATCTTTCCTGAAGCGGTTTTTTAGATGAGGAGGATATGGTGCCTGAAGCTACATGCCGCGTCTCTTTCCCCTGCATGGCAATTACGCCATATCCGCATTTTAAGCTTCCTGGATCAACGCCGAGGACCGTAACCTGAGGTTTATTACTTTCTTGGAGCTTCAAATAAAATTTCTTCTACCATGAGGCAGAGCACATGGCCTAGCGTTATATGGGTTTCCTGGATTCTTGGTGTATTCTCCGAAGCAACCATGAAAGAAAAATCAGCTCGTTCAGCCATTTTCCCGCCTTGTGCTCCGGTGAAAACGACTGTTTTTAATCGCTTTTTTTTTGCCGTATCAAGCGCCTTATGAACATTAGAAGAGATGCCACTCGTACTTATCGCAATAATAATATCTCCTTCAACTGCAAGTGACTTCAGCTGCTTGGAAAAAACTTCGGAGTAGTCATAATCGTTGGCAATCGAAGTTATTACAGCCATATCCGTATTGAGCGATATGGCTGGCAGGCCAGGGCGATCTTTCTTGAACCGGTTTACAAATTCAGCGGCTATGTGGGATGCGTCAGTGGCGCTCCCGCCGTTACCGAATAAAATCAGCTTATTGCCTTCGTTGAATGTGCGGGCAATTTCCTTTGCGGCTTCTATAATTATCTCAAGATGATCCTCAATGAATTTTTCTTTTACAGAAATGCTTTCCTTAAATTCTTTCAGAATTTTAGATTTCATGAGGGCGCATAAAATGAAACAGTGACATTAGAGTAAAACAATTGAATGTTTAAGTCAATGGAACAGAGAGAAAGGAAAGAAGCTGTTATGGGGGAGGTATAAACCGAACGTCTTTCAGTTCCGAGGCATCTCCTTCCTCGACCGGACCAACTGCACGTACACGATAGTCACGTGGTAAGAGGAGTAGTTCACTGTCACGAAACGTTGGCGTGCCTGTTTCACCAATAAATGAATAGTCCTGTTCCTCGAGCCTCCGATAAATTCTATACCCCCGTACCCATGGCTCTGGAGATTCCTCCCAGTAAAGAAGGATTGTGTCTTCAGAGGAAAAATAGCGGAGACGTTGAGGCGCTGATGGGACCATTGCGTCCAGTGTTATTTCAACTTCCTTTGATGGATACCCTTCATCTCTTATGACACTGTCTCTTAGACTTCTTATGGTATAGAAAACCGCTGTATCAATTGATAGACTATCATTGAAAGAATTGACTGATAACGGTTTTTTATTTACGGGGTGTATATCGTAAACACCTTTTTCAAAAGTCTTATATACGTTGTACCGTATATCGGTATCAGCATGCTCCCAGTTTAAATCCAGTGAATTCCGATTTATTTTGAATGAAATATTTACAGGCGGTTGTGGAACAGTCATTGGAGTTACCGAAAGCGGTTCTGAGTCCCGGCTGGCTCTGCCGTCCTCCGTCTCTGTCTTCATATAATAACGATATGAAATGCCCACTCTGAAATCAGTATCTGTCAGTCTACGGATATCACTCGCGACGAACGCAATCTGTTGTGCATCTGAACCAGTGTGTCTGTATACGTGAAATCCTCTGATGTCGGCCTCTTTAACCTCGGGAAAACGCCATGTCAAAATTATCTTATCCTCGCGATGAATGGCATGTAACAGGGTTGGAACGACAGGTTCTACTCGATACGAAAGAGTGGGAGGGCCTTTCTTTCCGCACGATATAAACAGTAGCGCAGCGCAGATAATGATGGCATACAATGCGCATGATCTCAGCTGCGTGACACTCCCGTTCCGGAAAGATTTGTTAACGAAGAGGAGACTTCTCATTAAACAGTTTTTTATACTTCCTGATCTGTTTCATAACGGAAGATGTAGCCGTGCCACCCGGAGACGAATGGGCTTGAACGGATACTGCAGGCTCAAGCTTTTGGAGTATATCGCTCTGAAAAACAGGAGAAAAAGCCTTTAACTGTTTGATACTCAGCTGGTGTAACTGAATGTTCTTTTCCATGCAATACAGGACAATTTTCCCTGTTATTTCATGGGCCATTCGAAAGGGGATATTTTTTTTGACAAGGTATTCCGCAATATCCGTTGCTGTCGTATACCCTGTGCCCGCGGATGACAACATGGTCTTTGTGTGAAAGATAATATGTGGCAGCATAGCGCAGAGTATCTCTAAACAGGATTTTACCGTATCAACAGTGTCGAAAACCGGCGGCTTATCTTCCTGCAAGTCCCTGTTGTAAGCTAACGGAAGACCTTTCATGAGGGTCAGAATCGACAGTACATTGCCATATACTCTTCCGGTTTTGGCCCTTACCAGTTCGGGAACGTCAGGATTTTTTTTCTGCGGCATAATGCTCGATCCTGTTGTATATTCGTCGGGAAGCTCGACAAAATTAAATTCTTCTGTAGACCACAGGATGAGCTCTTCAGAAAGACGTGACAGGTGCATCATTACCAATGAAGAACAGGCTAAAAACTCGAGCATGAAATCTCTATCTGATACCGCGTCAATACTGTTGCCTGCAATGTGCTTAAATCCCAACAATTTGGCCACATACGAGCGGTCTATCGGCAGTGTCGTTCCAGAGAGAGCGCATGAACCAAGCGGAAGAACATCGATACGCTTAAAGCAGTCCTTAAAGCGTGAGACATCTCTCTGGAGCATCTCCACATATGCCAGGAGATGATGAGACAACAGAACCGGCTGTGCACGCTGGAGATGGGTATATCCCGGCATAATACTGCCCAGGTGACGCTCAGACATTTTTAAAAGAGTTTTCTGCGTTTTCCTGATGAGCGCGGCTATTTCTCTTGTCTCTTCTTTCAGGTACATCCTCATATCCAGAGAAATTTGATCATTCCTTGAGCGGGCCGTATGAAGCTTCATTCCAACAGGGCCAATTTTCTTTATCAGCGCTGCCTCAATATTCATATGTATGTCTTCAAGTTCTTTTCGCACTTTAAACGTGCCAGAGGTAAATTCATCAGCAATGGCCGATAATCCTTTCAGTATCCGTGCAGAATCTTTTTTCGAAATAATGTTTTGTCTGGCAAGCATTCTTGTATGCGCAATACTCCCGCTAATATCATATTTCCAGAGCCTGCTGTCAAAAGATACAGACTCAGTAAAAGACTCTGCCAAGGCTGATGAATTTCTTTTAAATCTTCCTGACCACGCTTTTTTCATAAACAGGGAAACTCATGCGCTTAAAATATGAAGATATAATATGACAAAACAGACCATAAAGCAAATCCGGAAAACGGGATATGAGATTGCATAAAGTGGACTGACCGGTCTATGAAAAAAACAGGACGTTATCCATCACTATCCCATCCGTATTTTCCTACGAGCGGGACAAATACACACGGGGTATGATACTCCTCTGTCTGCCCTGAATCTTTCTTCTTGATTTTGAGCAAAGTCTGGCTATAGCGTGTACCAATTGGCAGCAGAAGTATTCCGCCTATGGTGAGCTGTTCGATCAGGGGTGGTGGAACTTTAGGAGATGCAGCAGTAATAATAATTCTGTCAAACGGAGCCTGCTCATGCCATCCCCGAGAGCCATCTCCGACCTTTACATGGATATTGTTGTAGCTTAGGGCACGTAAGGTATCCAAGGCCCTTTCTGCTACAGAAGGAAGACGTTCAATGGTGTACACCTCTCTCGCAAGTTCGGCAAGAACTGCTCCCTGATACCCTGATCCGGTACCAATTTCGAGAACTTTTTCAACGCCATTCAATTCAAGAAGTTCGGTCATTACAGCAACCATGTATGGTTGCGAGATTGTCTGGCCATCTCCTATCGGCAATGCCATGTCGCCATATGCACTGGAAACCATTGCATCTTCAACGAAAAGATGGCGGGGAACGCGACTCATGGCATCAAGAACGTTCTTGTCCTTGATGCCCCTCGAAATAAGCTGTGTCTTAACCATCTGCTCTCTGAGTTTATTGAAATCCATGAAATGATCCAATTACAGGCGTTTCAGTATTTCCCTTGCAGCTATAACGCCTGATACCGAC
>JBFGJU010000146.1:0-5307 GCA_041577035.1 Thermodesulfovibrionales bacterium
AGCTCGAATAACCCAATATGATTACTTCCCCGTGAAAGATTATATATAACATTCTGCATGAGAGAGGGTATCAGGGAAGTCCTCAGGAGTGATTCTTCCTGTCTCAGAGGATTTTTCAGAGTAACATATTGACGTCGAACATCCTGTTCAGGCAGACCAAGCAGATCAAGATCTGCAGGACTCATGAAGCTATAATTGATAACTTCGGTAAATCCCGATGTTCTGATAGCCTGCTTCAACGTTCGTATCCGTGCCTCTTTTATGCTGATGACACCCTCCGAAAGCGTTGTTTTCGGTATCGTAACAGGTATATTGGTGTAGTGATAACACCGCGCTATCTCCTCAACGACATCAACAAATACCATAATATCTTTTCGGAATGCAGGCGGTTTCACATCAACGGCATCTCCTTTGTCCACAGCTGTGATCCCCAACCGCTCAAGAATATCTATCATTTCCCCTTTATCCATGTCTGTGCCGAGATACTCATTAACACGGCGGGCAGAAACGTCAATATTCGGATACTCCGGCTTAACAGGATAGGAGTCAACCATATCATGAATAACTCCTCCCGCTGCCTGCTGTATCAGCATGGCGGCTCTGTTTAGTGCATTTTCAAGAAAAACGATGTCAGTTCCTCTTTCAAACCGGAACGAAGAATCTGTTCTTAACGACAAAGCCTTTGAGCTTTTTCTTACAGATAGCGGTTCAAAATGGGCACTCTCGAGAAAAATATTCCGCGTCCCGGATGTGACGCCGGAATCAGCGCCGCCCATAATTCCGGCAATAGCAACAGGACTTTTTGCGTCCCAGATGAGCAGCGTTGCGTTGGGCAGATTTCTTTCTATTTCGTCAAGAGTAACAATGCTTCTGCTTCCTCCGGCCTTTGCTACTTTAATAATTGATCCTTCAAGTTTGTCAGCGTCAAACGCATGCAAAGGATGGCCCAGTTCAAGGAGAACATAATTGGTAATGTCAACAACATTATTATTCAGCGCACGTATACCGCATTTTTCCAGACGTTTCCTGATCCATTCCGGTGTCTCACCCACGGTAACACCCGTGATCGACCTCCCTGTATACCGATTACAGAGATCAGAATCCAGAATTTCAATCCGCACATCAGATGCCGGAAGGGTGCTGTTCATATCAGTCTCAGGGATGGTAAGCGGGCATTGGAACGCAGCAGCAACTTCTCTGGCAACCCCCAGTATACTCAGGCAATCCGGCCTGTTCGGGGTCACATTTACATCAAAAACCACATCATCTTCGACCTGCTCGCTACCTTCCACCTCAAGGCCGATCAACGTAAGCATGTCAGCAACTTCTTCCGGTCCTGCAGTAATGTCAACAAAATCCTTTAACCAGTCAAAAGAAACGAGCATAAATATTCCTGTCTCAGAACTGACTTAAAAAGCGGCAGTCGTTTTCATAGAACAACCGTATGTCATCAATAGAATACTTGAGCATGGCAATTCTTTCGATGCCAAGGCCAAACGCAAATCCGGTATACTGCTCCGTCTCGTAGCCTACCATTTCAAAAACTTTTGGATTTACCATGCCCGCGCCGAGTATCTCCAGCCATCCCGTTGTCTTGCACACCCTGCATCCACTCCCTCCGCAAAATATGCAGCCAATATCGACTTCAGCGCTCGGCTCGGTGAATGGGAAATAACTCGGCCTGAATCGAACCGGAGTATCCCTTCCAAACAGATGATGAATAAATAATTCAAGTACTCCCTTCAGATCACTGAATGCAATGGTACTGTCAACCATAAGACCTTCAATCTGGTGGAACATCGCAGTATGAGAAATATCCGCATCGCACCGATATACTTTTCCGGGCGCGATAATTCTGAGCGGAGGAGTTCTTTTTTCCATCACCCGAATCTGGACCGGAGAAGTATGCGTCCGAAGCACGATGTCTTCGGAAACATAAAACGTATCCTGCATGTCTCTCGCTGGATGATCTTTAGGGATGTTCAGGGCTTCGAAGTTATAATAATCAAGCTCTACTTCGGGACCGTCTTCGACATCAAACCCCATCGATATGAAGATATCCTTCACCTCGGTCAGCACCTGGTTAATTGGATGCTCCCGACCGAACAGTTGCCGTCTCCCTGGTAATGAAATATCAAGGAATTCGGTCTGAAGGCGTTTTTGCTGGACGCCAGCCTTTAGAGAGGCTTCCAGTTTTATCACTTCATCTTCGATAAATTTCTTGATTTCGTTAAGCGTGCTTCCGAACTGGGACCGTTTTTTCGGCGGCAGAGCCGATATTTTTTTCAGGTGAGCGGATACCATGCCCTTCCTGCCCGAAAACTTTGCCTTTAGCTTTTGAAGATCTTCAAGGCCTGCTACAGTGCCAAGCTCTTCCTGGAATGCTTTCTTTAATTCGTGCAGCTCATCCACAGGAAAATTATACAGCCAGCTGTTTCTTCACCGTTTCAGCTATCTTGCCGAACGCCTTGGGATCTGAATATGCAAGGTCAGCCAGGGTCTTCCGGTTTAGGGCTATCTCCGAACGCTTCAGGCCTGCCATAAACTGGCTGTACGACATGCCCAGGGCCCGCACCGCGGCATTAATCCGTATAATCCACAAAGATCTGAATTCACGTTTTTTGGCTTTCCGGTCGCGATATGAATAGAGCAGTGCCTTGTCAACCGCCTCAGAAGCTGTTTTATACAAACGGCTTCTTGCCCCATAATATCCTTTTGCCTGTTTCAGAACCTTTTTTCTTCTTCGACGGGTTTTAAACCCACCTTTTGCCCTTGGCATCTATATCCTCCTTGATATTCATCGTGTTTTTTGATGATCACTCCTGAATTTGCCAGATCAGGCTCTACACCGTGTGAGCCGACCGCAGACAGGCAATAAAGCGTTATGCGTATGGCAAGAGCCTTTTTATATTACCGCTGTCACACGGTGCAACAAATCCTGCGGTTCTTAATGCCCTGGTTCTTTTCGCGGACTTTCCCGTTAACAGATGGCTCTTATACCCCTTCCTTCTCTTTATCTTTCCTGATGCACTGAGCTTAAATCTCTTCGCTGCTCCCCGGTGCGTTTTGAGTTTCGGCATCTGTTCCTCCATAATAAGTAATCCTGCAATAAGAGATTCTTTCGCTTGGCACCCATCGATTTGATCTCCTGTTTAAGCTTTGTATTATAGCTGAATTATATTAATTTGTCACGATTTATCAATAACAGATGCCAGTGCAATTATCATATCCCTATGGGCATCTCGGTCATTCCTTTCCCGGCACATTTATCTGGAAAAAGCACTATGGGGAACGAGGAAATAACGTTGAGTTCTATATAATCGCACGCGACGCCTCCGGCTTCTTCTGTCAGGGATATGCCATACAGCCTTATACATCTCCGCGCTCCGGCCCTGTTTATTACTTTTTGGTATTTATTTCATCCTGCAGAAGCGAGATCAGTTCCTCAAGCCTAAACGGACCGATGTTTTCACCGTTTCTTTTTCTGAGCATGACGCTTGCTTCAGATGTTTCCTTATCGCCAATGACCACTGCATATGGTATTTTTCTTTTGGTACTTTTCCTGATCTTATTGCCAACCTTCTCGTTTTCAGCGTCAAGCTCAACCCGTATGCCCCTTTGCTTCAATGTATCAACCACAGTCTGGGCATGCGCACGATGCCTGTCGGCAATGGTCATGACAGACAGCTGCACAGGGGAGAGCCAAAGCGGAAAAGCACCGCCATAATGTTCAATGAGTATACCGATAAACCGCTCCAGTGATCCCATGAGTGCCCGGTGAATCATGATCGGCCGGTGATCCTTGCCGTCAGAGCCTCTAAAGGTCATATCGAAACGCTCCGGATTATTAAAATCTACCTGAATCGTGCTGCATTGCCACTGCCTGCCCAGAGAATCTTTGACTTTTATATCAATCTTTGGACCGTAAAAAACGCCCGCTCCCGGGTCAACTTCATACACAATCTTTTTTTCTTCAAGAGCCCTTTTTAACGCATTTGTCGAGCGTTCCCATATTTCAGGCGGACCAACGTATTTTTCCGGCATTGTGGATAAAAAGACATTGTAATCATCAAAGCCAAATGTCCTGAGCACAGAAAGTGTGAAATCAAGCACGTGCAGTATTTCGTCCTCAATCTGGTCTTCCCGGCAAAAAATATGAGCATCATCCTGGGTGAATCCTCTCACTCTCAGGAGTCCATGAAGTACTCCAGACTTTTCATAACGGTAAACCGTTCCCAGCTCGGCATATCGAACGGGAAACTCCCGATAACTTCTGAGTGCTGTTTTATAAACCGCGATATGAAAGGGGCAGTTCATCGGTTTTACTTCATATGCAACATTATCAATATCCATCGGTGAATACATGTTTTCCCGGTAAAAATCCCAATGTCCGCTCTTCTCCCATAATTTCAGTTTCGCAATATGTGGCGTATAAAGAATCTGGTAGTCAGCCATAAGATGCTCATTGCGCCAGAAGTCCTCGATAGACTTTCGTATGAGGGATCCCTTCGGATGCCAGAGAATGAGGCCTGCGCCAATTTCGTCGTTAACACTGAACAGATCCAGCTCTTTACCAAGGCGCCTGTGATCTCTTTTCTTGATTTCCTCAAGAAAAAGAAGATATTTTTTAAGATCAGATGCCTTACTGAAGGATGTTCCGTATATCCGCTGGAGCATTTTATTGTTTTCGTCACCTTTCCAGTAAGCGCCTGCAACACTTAACAGTTTATATGCAGTTATGCTGCCTGCAGATTCCAGGTGCGGACCCCGGCATAAGTCAATAAAACCATCCATTTCATAGAGTGTTACTGTGTCATCTCCAAGCGCATCAATAAGTTCAACCTTATACGGTTCGCCCAACTTTTCGAATAGAGACCGAGCTTCGGATCTCGTCATTTCTTTTCTGACAAAAGGCGGATTCTTTGATATTATTGCCTGCATTTCCTTTTCGATGGCTGCAAGATCGTCGGGCGTAAATGTTCTGTCAATGTCAAAGTCATAATAAAAACCGTCCTGGATTGCAGGGCCAATGGCAATCCGCACATCCGGAAACAGGTTTTTGACGGCATACGCCATTACATGAGACGTGCTATGTCTGTATATTTCTTTTCCTTCGTCAGAATCAAGAGGGATAATTTCAACAATATCTGAATCTTTCAGTGAATATATACGATTGAGATCAGCACTCTGGCCATTGATTTTCACTGCAGCCGCTTTTCTTCCTTTCACGTGCTTCTCAAGTTCAGAAACAGTATGTATTTCCTGATCTTTTCCGTTTTTTGAAATCAGCTTGATATTCACCACCTC
>JBFGJU010000147.1:0-5270 GCA_041577035.1 Thermodesulfovibrionales bacterium
ATTCATTCCATTCAGGCAGAGAATCAGGACATTCGGCCAGTGGCCAACGCTTAAGAGTCCAGCGGTACCAGAAAGGCTGAGGATCGCCTTTGCAGAGTTGGGACCAACCTTTATCAAGCTTGCCCAGCTGCTTTCAGCCCGTCCTGATCTTGTGACCAAGCAGTTCGCGGATGAATTCAGAAAACTGCAGGATGACGTGCCGCCCTTCCCCACGGAGAAAGCTGTTACCATCATAGAAAAAGAAGTCGGGGTTAAGACGGACAGGATTTTTTCGCGTCTTGACAGCAGGCCGACAGCTGCCGCATCCATTGCCCAGGTCTATTTCGCCACAATGCACGATGGCAGTGACGTTATCGTTAAAGTGCAGAGACCATTTATAAAGGAACAGATTGAAACTGATATCAATATCCTTACAACAGCAGCCAATCTCATGGAAAAACATATCAGTGAAAGCGTCTTCTTTAATCCAAAGGGAATTGTTGAGGAATTTTCGAAAACCGTTAGAAAGGAGCTTGATTTTCAGGAAGAAGAACGGAATTGCCTGAGATTCAAAAAGAATTTTGAAAACACGCCGGACGTTTATATCCCCAGAGTATACAGCGGATATACAACAGAGCGGCTTCTCATTATGGAGCGAATTCCAGGGGTAAGGATCGATGATATTCCCGGTATCGATCGTCTAGGGCTGGATCGCAAAAAACTTGCCCGACTCGGTGTGGATGCGTACTTTAAACAAATATTCGAAGATGGATTTTTCCATGCTGATCCTCATCCCGGCAATATCTATGCGATGCCTGACGGCAGAATAGGTTTTATGGACTTTGGGATTGTCGGCCGGGTTTCATCTGAACTGAGAGAATCGATGGCCAACACCTTTCTCGCACTGATTCACCGTGACTTTGACCGTCTGATAGATCAATATATAGACCTCGGTCTGATTCCTGAACACGTAGACCTTGATACGTTTAGAAAAGCATTCAAGGAAGACCTTGCCGATTTTCTTGAGCCGCTCTATGGCCTGACACTTAAGGACATAAATTTCTCTCAGTATCTTGAAACGGTTACTGCCCTTGCCGTGAAGCACAATATGAAAATACCGTCTGATCTCCTGCTTATCAATAAAGCAATGCTTATCCTGGAAAACATCGGAGTGCAGCTTGATCCGGATTTTGATTTCATCGCTTCGTCAGAGCCGTATGCTTCAAAACTGGTCAGGGCGCGGATTAGTCCCTCAAAGATTTATGATTTTACGAAAAAGAATTTTATAAATATAGGTGATTTTGTCACGCTTTTTCCCAGACAGTTGAAACAGCTCATGAGAAAGATGATATCAGATGAATTTCATATCAAGATGACCCATATCGGGCTTGATAAATTCATACGGGACATGGACCGGTCAAGTAACCGAATTGCCTTTAGCATGATCATTAGTTCAATTCTTTTGAGCTCCGCAATCATGCATGCTACGGGTGTAGGACCGAAGATTTACGGGATGTCATTGCTTGGTTTTTTAGCCTTCGGCGTTGCATTCCTTCTTGGTATCTGGCTCCTGATCTCAATCATTCGATCGGGAAGACTCTGACAGGCTTTCTTCATGAAAAATAGCATATCATCAACTGCGCCGCATGAAAACGATTAAAGCAAAATTCATACTACAGAGCGTGTATGACATGGTTCACACAACATGCGATATGTGTAATGTCCCGTAAAAAGAATATCTTCTTAACCGGTGCGCCGTCATCAGGCAAAACTACGGTCATCAAGAAATTAATCGAGGAGCTGACTGTTCCAGCCAATGGATTTTATACAGAAGAAGAAAGAATCAGAGACAGAAGGACCGGTTTTTTGATGAAGACGCTGGATGGGCGGGAGGCATATCTTGCTCATGAGGATATTACCTCTGAGTATCATATCAGGAGGTATGGCGTCAGTATTGAAAATATTGAGACCGTTGCAGTACCATCAATACAGCCTACAGATAATAACATTATTATTCTCGACGAGATCGGCAAGATGGAATGCTTTTCTGGGCTTTTCAGAAAGGCTGTCGGCCATGCCCTTGATTCGGACAATATTGTTGCGGGTACCATAACCTTTGGTGGTGATGATTTTATCATGCGTATTAAAATAAGGGATGATATTGAAATAACGGAAGTGACCAAGGCAAACCGAGACAAACTTCCGGACATACTTCTGAAAAAGATATCACACGAACTGGCGACGTGCAGATGAGGCGATTATATATATCAATGAACTTAATGAATCAGAAGATGTTAATCTTTCTGTTTCTCTTTCTCTGTGGTCTCGGCCATATCACGGTATCTGCAGAACAGGAGACGGCTGATTCCAGTCACCCGATTGATGCATCGATTGATGATGGCCGTGTCATTGCGCGCTCGGGAAGTGGCAAATATGCTCAGCAATTGGAACTTACCATTATGGGGGATGATCTTGTTGAGTCCGGTTATGTGCAGCTCGATCACGACGCTCAAAATGAATTTATGGTTGTTTCCCGATACGGAGACAGCAAAGACGAGTATTATCTCCAGATTATTGATTTCAGACCGGAGGGAATTGCAACGTGGTCATACCGCTCGTATGACAGACCGGTTGTGATCAGCAGGATGATCATGTTCACCGCTCCTGACAAGAAAGACACAGGAGATGATAATCGATCGCTTTATACGACACGCATATTGTCATCAAACGGTCTCATCCCGGCCTTAATAAATCATGATAAAGTAACCTCTTTTCGTGATTCCCTCCAGACTTCAGAAATCCCTTTCAATAGAACCCTGCCTCACTCATTCCATGATCAGGCCATGGCATCAGTGAAGGAGCTCTACGCTGATCCGGAGATCATTGATCACATACGGTTGGGAGAAATGAGCGATACACAATATGCTTTGGTGACCTATCGTCAGAAGGCTGGATCATTTCTCATCCATATTGACGGTGTTGCAACACGTCATCAGAAGGCCTTTCGGTTCAATATGTTTGTTGAGAATGATGATTATGATGATGCGTTAATGGCAATTATAGAGTTTATTCGCGGACTCCGCCCTGAAGGCGAAATCTCCGAACCGGAATAGGTAATCAGTTTTCAGCTTACAGTATACTATCATTGCTTTCGTTCAAATGCCTTCCCGCCAACAAAAACAAACACCATTGCAATTGCAATGATGATCAGGATGTCGCTATAGATTGAAAAGTCCGAGCTCATCCTGCCTGTTTCCGTAGGCAGGATCACATTCCTGAGAGCATCAATTCCATACGTGAGCGGATTTGCCTTTGCAGCTATCTTCAATACAGAGGGCAAAAGCTTTACCGGATACATTGCTCCTGAAAGAAAAAACATGGGCATCACGATAAAATTCATAATTACACTGAAACTTTCATAACTCTCATAATAAGAAGCAAGGAGAATACCGAATGAAGCAATCGTAAAGCCAAGGAGCGCACAGATCAGCACTGCGCTGAAAAACTGTATAAATGAGAGATGAAGACCAATAAAAGGAAACAATCCAAGCACAATAACAGCCTGTATGGTTGAGATAATCATGCCGCTTGTTGCCTTCCCGACAACCACAGAAAACCGCGACACCGGTGCAACCAATATCTCCTTCATAAAACCGAATTCCTTGTCCCAGATAATCGATATAGAGGAGAATATTGAACTAAACAGAATGGTGAGACCAAGAATTCCCGGGAAGATGAACTGAATATAAGAAACTCCCTCACCTGCAGGAACGATCCGCGACATTCCGCCTCCAACGATGAAAAGCCATAACAAAGGCCGTGCAATTGCGGAGAAAAGGCGGCTCCTCTCACGGATAAACTTTTTGAACTCCCGGACAACAATCACATAAATTACATTAAATTCCATAATCGAACTGTCAGAACTCCTCTCGCTATCCCCTCAATGCTATACAACTTTGTGCTTTCTGCCTTCAATCCTGAGCAATTCGGCCTGAGCTCATTGTCGAAGGATTTTCTTACTTTTGACTTTTTGCTTCCTCTTTTCTCAATTTAAATCTGTCTTTAATGTCTTCTCCTGTACGATCTCACTGCCTCTTTAATATTGTCCTCCGGGGTCGCTGTTTCATCTCTGATTTCCTTACCCGTCAGCTTCAGAAACACATCATTCAGGGTTGGCCTCTGCATTCTGACAGATATTACCCTTTCACCGATCTCGCGGATGATAACGGGTATGCATAAATCGCCTTTCAAAGAGGACAAATAGATTTCACCATCCTTTTCAGAAACATCAGCATCAATGATCTTCTTGATATCTAATAGAGCCTTTTTATTGTCATCTGTTTTGATATAAATAATATCACCACCGATAATCTTCTTGAGGTCGGTAGGACTACCTGATGCAATGATTTTTCCCTTATCAATGATCGCAATCTTATCGCAGACCTCTGCCTCTTCCATATAATGGGTAGTCATGAAGATTGTGACAGCGTGTTTTCTTGGCAATTCAGTAATGAATTCCCAGAGGTTTGTACGGCTCTGCGGATCCAGACCGAGTGTCGGCTCGTCAAGGAAGAGTACCCTTGGACGGTGGATCAATCCCCTTGCTACTTCCAGACGCCTTTTCATGCCTCCGGAATATTTTTTTACCAGATCATCGGCCCTGTCCTCCAGATCCACAAATCTGAGGGCGTCATCAATGCGCTTCTTTCTTTCTGATTTATCAACATTATACAGGTAGGCATGGAATAACAGGTTCTCCCGGGCCGTCAAATCCTTATCAAGAGAACTGTCCTGAAATACAATACCTATAGATTTTCTCACTTCCGATGACTCTTTATTACAATCATGCCCATTCAGAGAAGCATAACCAGATGTTGGGGCAAGGAGTGTGCAGAGTATATTTATGGTTGTGGTCTTTCCTGCACCGTTTGGACCCAAAAAGCCAAAAATAGATCCTTCTTCGACATCAAAGGAAATATTGTCAACCGCCCGTATCTGTCCGAACGTCTTCACAAGATTGTTGACTGTAATAATGTTCATATAAAGATTGTAACAGATATTGAATTTGAAATATCTTCTCCTTCTTTATTCACTTATCTTCAATGATGTCCATTCCAGTATATCCATGCTTTCTGCTAAAATATAACAAAGAAGGTGCTCTTTCTTTTTTTTCGAGGGAATATAGCAGTCAATGAAAGGAGATTATATTATGGTCAAACTCTGGAGATGTGAAATATGCGGTGATCCCTATGTTGGTGAGAGTCCTCCGAATAACTGTCCTTTTTGCGGGG
>JBFGJU010000148.1:0-5252 GCA_041577035.1 Thermodesulfovibrionales bacterium
TCCAGTTCGTTCGCCCGCTCCGCAGCCTCCTCCAAACGGCCCTGTGCCTCTGTCAACTCACCCTCACGCGACCTGATCAACTCGGCCAATTCCTCCTGTGCCCTGCCCATAAATGCAATCTTTTCGTTCAGCTCTTTTTCCTGCTTCGTATGGGCCTCCCGAACCTTCACCAGAGCCTCTTCCCGCTCAGCTATTTCAGCACGAAGCGATGCCGCCTCTTCCGCCAGCCGCTGCTCCGTCTCCTGTCGAAGCCGCTCTGCCTCTTCCCGCTTTCTCGCCTGCTTATCCTTACGATCTTCTCCGGTATTTCTGAGGTATGAAAGAGCAACCTTGTTTTGGGGATCAAGCTCAATAATTTTTTCGAATAATTGTTCTGCTTCCCATTCATTCACACCGCGGTTTTTTTCAGCAAGTGTCATACAGATATCGATTGCATCCTCTTTTCGTCCTTTTTTGTGAAGATAGTCAGCGAGTTCCGCAGTCGGCCGGAAATCGAAAAAACCCCCAAGAGCAGCTTGCTTGAATAGTGTCACAGCCTGTTCAGTCTGTCCGTTCTTTATAAACAGCATGATAGAATCTTTACAACACTCTACAGCCTTTCCAGTGTCGCCTTTCTGATAATATAAATAGCCGATTCTGTTCATGATGTGGGGATCTGGCGGATTTCTTGCGGCAAAGGCTTCTAGCCGACTGATTTCACTGTCAATGTTTTTCATACCTCATACCAAGCAGGAGGAATGTTTGCCATTCATTTCAATCAAACAAGATGAAAACTTCTTTTCGTTTCATAGTATGGGTTTGTCACATAAAAATCAAGATAAAATCAAAACAGGCCAATATTTACCTTGTTTTATGATTACTTACTTGAGTGAGATTAAACATACATTTAGTTTCCTTCGTGGAGATCAATCTTCTTCATTTTCTGAACCTCGCACGTATACAGAGATGCCCGTCGTACACGACGGTTTATGGTATGATGAAACGTGAGTGAACTCAATGGCGTCAATACATGACTTATGGTACCATGTCACGGAAAAGGGGGATGTATGAAGGCACCAGTAAGGATTTACACATTAAGCACGTGCGGTCACTGCAGATCGACCAAACAGTTTCTGGACGATTGCAAGATCCGGTATGAATTTCAGGATGTTGACCTCCTGACCGGAGAAGAACGTGATAATGTCATTGAGGAAGTAAAGAAACTTAATGCACGGTGCACGTTCCCTACGATCATTATCGGGGACAGAGTAATTGTCGGGTTTAGGGAAGCAGAAATACGGGAAGCTCTCGAACTATGAATGATAGGGATAAGCTCTACGAGGTCCTGAGGAGCGTTCAGGAACCAAAAGGATACTTCTTTAACAAGGATACAAAAATAGTCCTTGAACTTCTTGACGGTCTTCTCCTGAATAAGAAGCGCTACGGATATATGTCCTGTCCCTGCAGACTTGCTTCCGGTGATCGTGAACAGGACAAAGACATTATCTGTCCCTGCGTTTATAGAGAGCTGGATGTAAAAGATTTCGATAGCTGTTATTGCGGTCTGTATGTTTCCTCAGACTGGAATGAAGGGAAAAAAGAACACGCTTTTATTCCAGAGCGGAGACCCCCGGAAAAATATTCTTTTTAATAATCCCCGCAGTGTCAGGCACACATAATACGCTCAAAAAAATTCATATATGATGAATGAATTTGCCCAGACGTGCCTTATCCCGGTCCTTCATATTGAGAAATTCAATGCCGGTATCGTAGAGTTGCTCCCCGGAATCACCAGCCGGAATAATTGATGTCACTCTTCCCTGAAACTTACTCGGGAGATTCTCCCCGGGCAACACGAGTGTCATTGTCAATCGCTTTTCCGGGTCAAGTTCATGTTGTGTCTGGATACACATTCCACCAAGGCTAATCGTTTTCACCGTTGATTTGCTCGGATAATATAAGACCGCATTTTCTATTGACTGCACATTAAATCGTAATGCACTTGCCTTATATTTACTGCTCGCTCTTTTAACGTCAGGAATGCCGGACAGTCTGATATAATCCTTTAGCTGGATAAGTTTGTCCGAAGAAAGATCCTTAAACACAAGACCGGCTTTAAAGGAAGGAAGAATCGTTCTGTATGAATCCTTTACGGTTACGCTCGGATTTCTCCATATCATTTTGCACCTCAGTAGAAGGGGAGACTTCCGTGCCTTCAGCTCGATAAGGTGTCTTCCTCCGGGCTGCAGCCGTTCATATGTTGTTATGCAGGCACCGGTTGTGCTTATATTGGAAAGCTCAACGTCCGTATTGATAAGGGCTTTAGCCTGCATACTTATGTGATCAACATCGTATCGACGGAACCGCCTGATGCCACTATTTGTGCTTATCATTCACCTGCACCTCCTTTTCGAGAAAAGATTTCTGTAAATCAGCATTGCCTGCTGTTTATCTCAAAAGACTCTCAAAAAATATATGTGCTGGACACTATTATATCATATTGCAATTTTTATACCATTATAAATATTAAGTATTACTTTATCTTATTTCTCTACCCAGTTGATTTTACACATAATGATATCGCATTGTCCAGAAATAATTACAATTATTTGACTCAATATGAAATGATTTTCATATAATTGGTAATATTTTTCTCATTAAGCTTGTTCAGGTTTCCTCTCTGTCACGCCATCTCAGTGTCATTCAATAGAATATCTCTGACATTTCTTCTTTTATTCTTTAACATGCAATGATGCAGCTTAACTTGTTTCTGATATAATATCGTCATGTCTGTGCACCTTTCATTCCATGGGGGCGTTGGAACTGTCAGCGGTTCTTGCCATCTTCTGCAGGCTGGCGGCGTAAACATACTCGTTGATTGCGGTCTCTTCCAGGGAGGATCGGACATTGAGAAGAAAAACCATGAACCATTTGGCTTTGACCCTGCTTCCGTTGATTATCTCCTTCTTACCCACGGGCACCTCGATCATTGCGGACGGATTCCTGTACTGGTAAAAAAGGGGTTTCAGGGAAAGATTATCTGTACCGCAGGAACCTTTGACATCGCAAAAATTATTCTTATGGATTCAGCCAAAATACAGGAAGAAGACTTTGAGCACTGGAAAAGAATAAAGCAGCGGAGGGGGCAGGTTCAGGAAGAGCCTCTCTATACGACCGCTGAAGTCCTTGACGCACTGAGATACTTCAATACGTTTGTCAGATATCGTGAAGAAATCAAACTGAATAACCGGATATCCGTCACCTTCAGGGATTCCGGACATATATTCGGGTCTTCTTTCATTGAAATTTCTGTCAAAGGACTGGGGACCATTGTCTTTTCCGGAGATTTGGGGAATAAAGATAAGCCAATAATTAATGACCCGACCATAACGGATAAAGCCGATGTGTTGATTGTGGAAGGAACCTATGGAAACAGGTGCCATAAGAGTATCGCAGAATCTGTTGAAGAACTAAAGCAGGCTATCCTCGATACCTTTCGCAGGGGTGGCAATGTCCTGATTCCGTCATTTGCCGTTGAACGAGCACAGGATTTACTCTTTTTTCTGCGCGAGTTTCATGACCACGGTGATCTGCCTCCGTGCAGGGCCTTTCTTGATTCTCCGATGGCTATCAGAATTACGGATGTGATGCGGCGTCATCCCTACCTTTTTGATAAAGAAACCGAGAAGATTTTCGCCTCGAAAGGGGATCCGTTTGATTTTCCGGGTCTTGAATTTACCAGAACATCTGAGGAGTCCCGCCAGATTAATTTTCTCAAAAATCATTCCATTATCATCGCCGGTTCAGGAATGTGCACGGGAGGAAGGATAAAACATCACCTGAAGCATAATATCTGGAGAAAGGAATCATCGATTATTTTTGTCGGGTATCAAGCATCAGGAACGCTCGGGCGCGCTATTGTTGACAGAAAAAGAAAGGTCAGAATATATGGAGAACCTTACCGCGTTCGGGCCCGTGTCAGCACTATCGGCGGATTTTCATCTCATGCAGATAAGGATATTCTCATAGAGTGGCTCAGCCATAACAAGAACCTCAGCCACGTGTTTCTGGTTCATGGTGAAGATGATGGTCTGACTGCTCTCAAAAAGGAGATTAGATCAAGAAAAAAGGCAAAGCATATACATATTCCCCGGCTGCACCAGAAGTTTTCCTTATAAACTCCAGTATTTATAATTTGAATTTACCTTTACTGCAATTTCTATATTTGGCCTTTTTTCCCATTCTTTAAATCAATGCATTAACTCGTGTAAAAGCTTTTTTGTTCATCCCCTTTGAAGATCCCCGGTATGCAACCGAGCCTGCCTGTCGGCAGACAGGGACGAAGGTTAAACATTTCAGGCTGTCTGAGCCTGAAGGGCGAGTTTCTGAAATGTACTGAGGCCGACCAAAGCAGACCGTTAAGGGATTTTCAGGGGGTGCGTTTTTTTGGCACTTTTTTTTGCGCATTCAAAAAAAGTGCCTGGGGTACGGGGCAAAGCCCCGATATATGACAGAAGATTACCTGTAAGCAGGTAACAGGCCGCCTTTCTTTTCCTTCCAGTATGGCACCCATACCAGTGCTAACAATGTTATGGAAATATCCATTTTCTTTGGTTTTATGGTCATAGTGTCAAGTTTTTCAGTGAGCGGGTCCACCGCTGCTTTAACTTCCTCTGTTTCCGCTACAAGACTCTCTCTCAATTCAGAAAGTCTCTGTTCAAGCTCCTGAATGTTTTCTTTCGCCATCTGAACATCCTTCTTTTCTTTCAGAATACGTCCTGCGCGTCCTGCAGTTGTGGCTGCGCGCCCCATTGAGGAGCGACTCACCTTCTTACGGCCCATAAGGGCGGAAAAAACAGTGGCACCAAGAGAAATGGCAGTCTGCAGCTTCTGCTGACTGGTCTGTTCTTTTTCCCTTTCCAGTTTTTCATGAGCTTTACGGATCCGCTCTTCGAGACGCGCTATTTTGGAGACATACTTATCCGTGATCCGCTCAACGAGTATATCGCGTTTTTCATGAGCAGCTACCTGAAGCCGTATTCTGAAGTCGCGCTCTGATTCATGCGGGTCAGAGACTTCTTTGAGCAGAGGACTCTTCAGGAGTTTCAGCCTTTCTGTCCTGTAAAGCCAGTCCTTAAATTCTTTTTCCCATACCCTATAATTCTTTTTTAAGACAGCCCCCTTTGATAGTTCTCCAAACAATGCTTCTTCATAATATTTTTTTGTGGTTCCTTGTAACCAACATAGGTTTAAATTCTTCTATGTTGTAGGAA
>JBFGJU010000149.1:0-5250 GCA_041577035.1 Thermodesulfovibrionales bacterium
AAAAGGCGCTCAGTTCCATGACACCTGATGAGGTTCTTGATGAGGTTGACAAGGCAAACCTCAGGGGCCGGGGCGGCGCAGGGTTCCCTGCTGGCAGAAAATGGAGACACACCAAGAATTCACCGGGAGAAATTAAACTCGTTATCGCGAACGGGGACGAGGGTGATCCTGGTGCCTTTATGGACCGCTCAGTTATGGAAGGAGACCCTCACAGTCTTTTTGAGGGCATGCTCCTCTGCGCGTACGCGATTAATGCCCAGTACGGTCTCATTTATGTAAGGCATGAATATCCCCTTGCGGTCAAGAATCTCAGCCACGCGATCAAGCAGGCTGAGGAGCTGGGGCTGCTCGGCAAGAACATCCTTGGTAGCGGACTTAATTTCACGATTGACATCAGGGAAGGGGCTGGAGCGTTCGTATGCGGAGAGTCTACTGCTTTGGTAGCATCCCTCGAAGGAGAACGGGGTTTTCCGAGACCGCGGCCCCCGAGGCTCTCAGAGCCGGGCGGAGGTGCATGGGGATATCCGGGCAATCTGAATAATATCGAGACCTATGCCTGCGTCCCTCATATCATAGAAAAAGGTGCTGACTGGTTTAAGGGCATAGGCACTGAGAATTCACCCGGCACAAAAGTTTTTGCGTTAACCGGAAAGGTCATTAATACCGGTTTGGTTGAGGTGCCGATGGGAATCACCCTGCGAGAGATCATTTTTGATATCGGCGGCGGCATCATGGGCGGCAAGCAGTTCAAGGCCGTGCAGACAGGCGGTCCATCAGGAGGATGCATACCTGAAGAACATCTCGATCTGCCCGTTGATTTTGATTCCCTTATAAAAGTCGGTTCGATGATGGGTTCAGGCGGTATGGTTGTTATGGACGAAGACAACTGCATGGTCGATGTCGCAAAGTATTTCCTTTCTTTCTGTCTTTCTGAATCATGCGGCAAATGCCCTCCCTGCAGAATCGGTTCATATCACATGCTTGAGATACTCGAGCGAATTACGTCAGGAAAAGGGGAGCCCGATGACATTGAAAAGCTTCAGAAGCTTGGCGAGCTTATAAAAGAAGGAGCGCTCTGCGGGCTTGGTAACAGCGCGCCGAACCCGGTTCTGACCACGCTTAAATACTTTAAAGAAGAATATGAAGAGCATATCCATGATAAATACTGCCGGGCAAAGGTATGTAGTGGACTCGGCATGTTCAGGATAGACAATGAAGAGTGTTTTCTCTGCGGGCTTTGTAAGGAGGCATGCGCCTATGACGCTGTTACGGAGACACGGGATAAATTCTTCATTGATCAGGATTACTGTACAAAGTGCAAGGCATGCTATACCGCCTGTCCCATAGGCGCGGTAAAGGTAGAAAAACAGAAGAGACGGTCTGTAAGGCAGGAGGCTGTATGAGCGAGAAACAGAACGAGCAGAAGAAAAAAGATATGAAGGATGTCTTCGAGGCGGTCGAAAACATCAAGTGCGTTATCCAGAAATCGCAGAAGTTTGTTGAAGAATTCCTGTCGGAACCTATGTGCGGAAGATGTCTGCCCTGTTCTCTGGGGACCTATGAAGCACTGGTGCGGCTCAAGAGAGTTGCTGCGGGTGTTGCTGAAGAGGAGGATGTGGATATCATCCAGAGGATATCAGAACAGATGCTTGAAGGGTCAATGTGTAAAAAGGGGAAAGACACGGCAAAGTTTATTCTTGATGCGCTCAAGACCGAGGCATTCAATGAACATCGTGCAAAAAGGTGCCATGAACGGGAATGTCCCTCGCTTATTACGTACAGAATTATTCCTGAAAAATGTGTTATCTGCGGGCTCTGTCAGGAGGCATGCAAATATAACGCGATTATCGGTGAAAAGAAGGAGACTTATCGAAGTGGCTACCTGCCGTTTGAGATACGGCAAAAGCGATGCGTCAAATGCGGGGACTGCGTACCCGCATGCCCGTATGAAGCTATTGAAATCATAGAGGAAAAAATAATGGCTGAGGTCGGGGGGTAGTTTTTTTCTGAACCTGACCTAAACCTGTTTTATTTGAGGAGGAAGCATGGGTAAGACAGTACATCTCACAATTGACAGTAAAGAGGTAACTGTTCCTGAGGGGACAAAGATTTTGGATGCCGCAGAGTCAGTCGGGATACACATCCCCAACCTCTGTTACATAAAAGGCATGAAGGGTATCGGCGCCTGCAGGCTCTGCCTTGTTGAGGTAGAAGGGGGGAAAGCTCCGGTGGTGTCGTGCAACATCAAGGTAAAAGACGGCATGAATATTTCTACCGATACCGAATAGGTACAGGAAATCAGAAAGTTCGTCATTGACCTTATCCTTTCGATGCATCCCCTTGACTGTATGACCTGCACAAAGGCGGGTGTCTGCAATTTACAGCAGTATGCCTATGATTTCGAATTGAAGGAATCGAGCTTCAGCCGAAAGAAGTTCGGCTATCCGACTGATGAGGAAAATCCCTTTATCAAGAGAGACCCGGAATACTGTATTCTCTGCAGCAGGTGTATACGGATCTGTAAAACACAGGGTACTGAGGTGCTTGATTTTCAGGGAAGGGGAGTTGGGGCGAAGGTTGTTACCGCGAATGACAGGCCGCTTCAGGAATCCTCATGTACCTTCTGCGGAAGCTGTGTTGACGCGTGCCCGGTGAATGCCCTTTTGGAAGCTGACCGGTGGCGTAAGGGAAGAGAGTGGGAATACGAAAAAATCAATTCCGTCTGCCTTTCGTGCGGAAACAGCTGCAACATTTCCGTAAGCACGAAAGAGGGTGAGGTCATAAAGATTAATACCGGAACGCCGGAAGGCCGTGCTGAACGGTTTATCTGCGCCATTGGGCGGTTCGGATTTGACAGTCTTACGAGTGATGTGAGAGTCACCACACCCATGATGAGAGAGAAGGGTGAGCTGAAAGAGACCACCTGGGACAATGCTATCAAGGTTGTTGCTGACAGGCTGAAAAAAGCAGGTACAGACGCGAGTTTTATCAGCAGCGCGAACATCCTGAATGAAGACGCGGTCATGATGAAGCGGCTTGCTGACGCGGTTAAGACAAAAAATTGTGACTCATCAGTAAGTCTCTATGCTGATTATGATTCAATGAAGAGCGGGGACGCTGACCTTGAGCATGCTGATGTCTTTATCCTGGCAGGCATAGCTCCGAATCAGTGGAAGCGGGTGCTCCCTGCCCTTGATGCGATCGTGAGAAAGAAAATGAATAATGACAAGGCAAAGCTTATTGTTATTAACGCTGATGAGCCAAAGATTGCTTCGGCAGCGACAGTCTTTCTCAAGGGCGACGAAGCTCAGCTTCTTCAGGAGCTGTCACAGGCCATGATTTCAAAGGGCGTGAAGGCGCCAAAAGAGATGGTTAGTGCATTGGCAGGTGTTGATCCTTCGGACGCGGCAATGGAAGCTGCTGAAATACTCAAAGAGGCAAATGCCCCGGTGATCCTGTCATCCCCGGCTCTCTACAAAGCCGCAGCTAATCTTTCTCTGATCAAAGGAGAGGCTGTTGCAGTGCCGCTCGAAGCAAATGCAAAAGGAGTCGTGCTCTCTGGGATGATATCAAAGGGCAAAAAGTTTAAGGAGATGGTTGATTCATCTTCAAAAGTGCTCTATGCGGTTGGAGAAGTACCGATAAGCAGGCGGCCGGATACTGACTTTTTGGTTGTGCAGAATGCTCACATGACAGACCTTGCTACTGAGGCTGACGTGGTTTTTCCCTCGACACCGCCGCTGGAATCCGCTGGAACGATTATCGATTATCTCGGCAGGCTGAAAACGGTTAAGAAAACCATCGAACCAGCTGGCGAATCCAGACAGCATACGGAAATCTTCATGGACGTTGCCAAAACGGTTGGCAAAGATATCAAGATGGTAAAAGAAGCCGAAATAAAAAAGGCTGCCAAGGCGAAAGAAAAAGCGGTCTTCAGTGATTACAAGAAGGCAAAAGGGCTCGATATAAATGCGGAGCAGTTTATAGAGGATGTGAACAGAACCACAGTCAATTCTTCACGTCTCCTCTGGCTCAGGGAACTCGAAAAGGCAGTACCGGCTTAGTAATCGCCATTGCGTAATGTGATGAAGGGCTTGCTGAACAATCAGCAAGCCCTTATTTTTTCGAGAAACGAGAAACGGGGTCAGGTCTTGTAAGTTAACATTTAGAGGTACATGTGTTAGTCTTTATACATGACGCGACCTCTTCGAGTAGAATACGAAGGAGCAGTATATCATGTCACTTCAAGAGGCAATGCTCGGAAACAAATCTATAAAGACGACAAAGACCGGACAGCCTTTCTCGATATTCTTCAGCAGGTCAACAAACGCTACAACTGGATATGCCATGCCTATTGCCTGATGAACAATCATTATCACCTAATCATAGAAACCCCTGATGGTAATCTGTCACAAGGCATGAGACAGTTAAATGGCGTCTATACGCAGGCCTTTAATAAAAGACACAGGAGGGTAGGGCATGTTTATCAGGGTAGATATAAGGCGATCCTGATACAGAAAGAGAGTCATCTGTTGGAAGTGTGCAGATATGTTGTTTTAAATCCTTCGAGAGCCAAACTCGTAGAGAAACCTGCGGATTGGCGGTGGAGTAGTTACTCGGCAACAACGGGACGGGGAAAACCTTATCCCTGTTTAACGACAGATTGGGTTTTAGGGCAATTTAGCAGAAAGAGAAAGCAGGCGGAGAAGGCATACAGAGAATTTGTACATGCCGGTATAGGGGAAAAAGATATATGGAAAGACCTTAAAGGGCAGAGTATACTGGGCGAAGACGGTTTTGTAGAGAGTCTGTTGGATTACGTCAAAGGGTATAAAGATATACAGGAGATACCGAAGAGACAAAGGTATATTGACAGGCCGAGTCTCAAAGAAATATTCAGAAAAAAAGAACTGACAGACAGGAAAAGAAGGAATGCCAGTATAATGGAAGCAATTGAAAAATCTGGATACAGCCAGAGGGAAGTAGCGCGATATCTTGGAATGCATTATGCATCTATAAGCCGGTTAGCTAGAAGAAACTAACAATGTTAACATACAAGACCTGACCCCATTATCTCATGAGAATTTGCATTATATTTGCCGCTTATTGCAATAGAGTGGTTGAAATGGCTATGCAGAGAATAATGATGTCATAACGTTCGAGATATTTACATATTTCCTTATTCAAATTGCCGGCCTTACATGATAGAATAGCCGTATACGGGGAAACGGTTTTTGATCTTCAGCATAT
>JBFGJU010000150.1:0-5247 GCA_041577035.1 Thermodesulfovibrionales bacterium
AGTAGAGATGGTGATGCCCGGGGACAATGCGAACCTGACAGCGGAGCTGATATCGCCGATTGCGATGGAAAAGGAGCTTCGGTTTGCGATACGTGAAGGTGGCCGAACGGTTGGCGCCGGTGTCGTTACCGAAGTGCTGGAGTAATAGTGAATCAAAAAATAAGAATAAAACTGAGAGCGTATGATCACAGGGTTCTCGATCAGTCTGTGAAGGAAATTGTTGACACGGCGCAAAGGACAGGGGCGCGCATTGCCGGGCCGATTCCTCTGCCGACGCACATTAATAAAATCACCGTGCTTCGTTCTCCGCATGTTGACAAGAAATCGAGAGAGCAATTTGAAATAAGGACACATAAAAGGCTTATAGATATTCATGATGCAACACCTCAAACAGTGGATGCATTGATGAAACTCGAGCTGGCAGCGGGTGTTGACGTAGAGATAAAGCTATGACAGGAATGATTGGCAGAAAGCTGGGAATGACGCAGATTTTTGATGAAAGCGGTAACGTCCAGTGTGTTACGGTGATAGAAGCCGGTCCCTGTTGTGTTGTTCAGGTGAAGACAAAGGAAAAGGACGGCTACGAAGCAGTCAAGCTTGGATATGCCGAAATAAAAAAAGAAAAAAAGATTAACAAGCCGATGAACGGTGTATTTAAAAAGATTGGTATAAAGGCGTATAAATATCTGCGGGAATATCCCATGGGTGATCTGAAGACCGGAGAGATGCTTACCGTAGAGCGATTTCAGAAGGGGGATATAATTTCTGTTTCAGGTATTTCCAAGGGCAAGGGATTTCAGGGAGTCATGAAAAGACATAATTATTCTGGCGGACCCGGCTCGCATGGCTCGATGTTCAACAGAGCGCCGGGATCAATAGGACAGAGTTCGTATCCCTCCCGTGTCTTTAAGAACAAGGGCATGCCGGGCCAGATGGGCTCGGAGCGGGTTACGACAAAGAATCTGCGGGTGGTCGACATAAAGGCGGATCAACACCTTATGCTCGTACGAGGTGCTGTTCCCGGACCAAAGGGCAGCCTCATCGAGATTATAAAGGATAACTAGCATGTCGGAAATTACGATTATGGACAAGAATAACAAGGCTGTGAAGACGATTCAGGTTTCTGATGATATCCTTGCGGTCAAGGCAAAAGATGGGGTTATTCATGAGGCGATTCGGAATTATCGGGCCAACCAGAGACAGGGGACCCATTCTACCAAGACAAAAGGACGGGTACGCGGGGGCGGAAGAAAGCCATGGCGGCAGAAGCATACGGGCAGGTCCCGGGCCGGGAGTAACCGGTCACCATTATGGACTGGCGGCGGCACGGTGTTTGGTCCCCAACCGAGAGATTATTCGTATGCAATACCCAAAAAGGCACGGAGACATGCACTCCGATCGGTATTGTCCGAAAAGTATGCCCATGGTGAGCTCATCGTGATTGATTCCTTTCAGATGGAAAAGCCAAAGACAAAAGATATGATTACAGTCCTGAAGAATCACGACTGTGAGGGGAAGAGCACGCTTATCGTACTATCTGAAAAAGATGACAATGTCATACTGTCATCAAGGAATATTCCGCGCGTGACAATCAGGAGAATTGCTGATTTGAATCCATATGAAGCGGCAGTGCACAGCAGGTTGCTGATGACCGCGGATGCGCTGAACATGATTGCCGGGGAAGGGAAAAAATGATCAGTATTTATGAGGTAATCAAAAAACCCCTTTTTACTGAGAAAGGTACGCACTTGAAGGAGTCCATGAACAAGCTCCTTATCGAAGTTAACAGGGATGCAAACAAGTTGGAAATAAAAAAGGCCTTTGAAGAGATTTTCAAGGTGAAGGTTGATAAAGTCTCTACCATAACCGTCATCGGGAAATGGAAACGTCAGGGGAGATCAATCGGGAAAAGGCCTGACAGGAAAAAGGCATTGGTAACACTGAAAAAAGGTGAAAAGCTTGACTTTATTGAAGGGGCATAATGGGAATTAAAAAATATAATCCGACATCACCCGGACAGCGGTTTCGTACTGTTCTGGATTCGAACGCTCTTACGGCTGACAAGCCATTGAAGTCTCTTGTGCAACCGTTGAAGAAGAGTGGCGGCAGAAATAACAAAGGTCGCATCACCGTCTGGCATCGTGGTGGCGGAAATAAAAGAAAGTACAGAATAATTGATTTCAAAAGGGATAAGGCGGGAGTTCCCGCTGTTATTGCTTCAATTGAGTATGATCCGAACCGGTCTGCGAATATCGCGCTCGTGCACTATAAGGATGGAGAGAAGAGATATATCATCATGCCCGACGGCATGAAAATTGGCGATGAGGTGCTCACCGGCCCGGATGCCGAGATAAAAGTCGGCAATGCCATGACATTGAATGTTATCCCTCTTGGTACGGTTATTCACAACATAGAATTAAACCCCGGTCAGGGCGGAAAACTGGTCAGAAGCGCCGGATCTTCTGCTCAGGTTATCGCCAAAGATGAAAGATATGTGCAGGTAAAACTGGCATCTGGTGAAGTAAGGCGACTACGAAGAGAGTGCATGGCAACCATTGGTCAGGTAAGTAATCCTGATCATGAAAATATTGCGCATGGCAAGGCCGGAAGATCCCGATGGGTTGGGAAAAGACCCACGGTTCGGGGTGTTGCAATGAACCCGATAGATCACCCGCTGGGTGGTGGTGAAGGCAAAAGTTCCGGCGGACGGCCGCCGTGCAGTCCGTGGGGAAAACCCGAAGGAACGAAAACTCGAAGGAACAAAAAGACTGACAGATATATTGTGAGGAGAAGAAGCAAAAAATAATGCAGAATGCACATCAGAGAATAATGGACACACAGCACATGCATTCCTGTGTCGTGCATGGCATTTCATGCAATCAGGAGGATAGATGCCGCGTTCACTGAAAAAAGGTCCTTTTGTGGATGAGAAACTTATGAAAAAAGTGTTGCAGATGAGTGGGACAGGAGACAAAAAACTCATCAAGACATGGTCGAGACGCTCGGTTATTATGCCGGAGTTTGTCGGATATACATTCGCGGTTCATAACGGAAAGAAGTTTATACCGGTGTATGTGACAGAGAACATGGTGGGTCATAAGCTGGGTGAGTTTGCAGCAACAAGAACGTTCAAAAGTCATGCAGGCTCATCAAAGACAACGAGTGTTAAGGGATAAGAGAAATGGAGTCTAAGGCAATATTGCGGTATGCACGGATTACCCCGAGGAAAGCAAGAAGAATCGTTCAGCTTGTCAGGGGAAGAACTGCGGGAGATGCTCTCTTGAGTCTTAAGTTCATGCCGTACCGGGGTGCACGGTTCTTAGAGAAAATTCTGAAGTCAGCCATGTCAAATGCGGAACAGAAGAACGCGGACATTGATTCTGAAGGTCTCATAATCAGTACGGCTCTTGTTGATGAGGGGCCCGTGATGAAACGGGTTTCACCCCGGGCCATGGGACGGGCCAACGTTATAAAGAAGAGGACAAGTCATATAACCGTAATTTTAACGGGGAAATAACCAGGAGGATATTTTGGGACAGAAGACGCATCCAGCAGGTATACGGCTCGGGATAACAAGGACATGGGATTCCCGGTGGTTTATGAAAAAGGGCTATGCAGATCAGTTGATCGAGGATATAACGCTGAGGCGGGAAATAAAGGGAAGACTGTTCCATGCCGGTGTTTCCAAAATTGAGATTGAACGGGCTGGCCAGAAAATAAGAGTACTCATCCATACTGCTCGACCGGGAATTATTATCGGGAAAAAAGGAGCCGAAGTCGAGAAGCTTCGTAAAGACGTTGAGCTGATTACAGGGAAACAGGCATCTGTTGACATAAAGGAAATAAGAAAGCCCGAGCTTGATGCGCAGCTTGTTGCGGAAAACATCGCGTTACAGCTTGAAAAACGTATCGCGTTCAGACGGGCTATGAAGAAAGCGGTTGCATCATCATTGCGATTTGGCGCGCTCGGCGTGAAAATCAGCTGTTCCGGCAGACTTGCCGGCGCTGAAATTGCACGGTCTGAATGGTACCGGGAAGGCAGGGTTCCCCTGCATACCTTCAGGGCTGATATTCAATATGGTTTTGCGCAGGCGAAGACGACGTACGGGATTATTGGCGTGAAGGTATGGATTTATGTGGGTGACGTAATGCCGGAGACTCTTTCACCCGGAACTGAGGCAGCTGCGGTATGAGAGGATTATTGTTATGTTAATGCCAAAGAAGGTCAAGTTCAGAAAAATGCAGAAAGGCAGAATGAATGGGAAGGCCTATCGGGGGTCTGAAGTCTCATTTGGAGATTATGGACTTAAGGCTCTGGAGCCGGCATGGCTCACAAGCCGACAGATTGAGGCTGCCCGTATCGCGATTAACCGTCATGTGCGGAGAGGCTGCAAGGTCTGGATTCGAATCTTTCCCGATAAACCAATAACAAAAAAGCCAGCAGAGACGAGAATGGGAAAAGGTAAAGGAGCTCCTGAGTATTGGGTAGCTGTGGTGAAGCCGGGCCGAATTATTTATGAAATATCCGGCGTTGATGAGACTGTGGCGAAAGAGGCGCTCAGGCTTGCCTCACACAAGCTTCCCGTTGCCACCAAGTTTGTAAAAAGAGAGGAAGCGGTTATATGAAACCGGCTGAATTGAAGGACCTGACCATAGATGAACTTGCTCAGAAGGAACACGAGTTGAGGAAGGAGCTTTTTAACCTCAAATTTCAGCAGGCGACAGGAGAAATTGAGAACCCCATGCGGATTCGTCTTCTCAGGAAAGATATTGCCCGCGTTCTTACCTTTACGACAGAAAAGAAACGCGCCGGCAAGCAAGAGGTGCAAAAATAGCAATGAAAGGTAAATTGTATACGGCGAAAGTTGTGAGTGACAAGATGGATAAAACCGTTGTCGTTGCTATTGACAGGCTCTTCCAGCACGCTGTCTATAAGAAAACGGTGAAGAAGGTCACAAAATTCAAGGCACATGACGAGAACAATGAATGTAAAACCGGCGATATTGTCAGGATAATTGAAACAAGACCGCTGAGCAAGGATAAGCGTTGGCAGGTGGTTGATATTCTCAGTAAGACTGACAGGAGTAGCCTAAAATGATTCAGCACAGGAGCATGCTCGAGGTTGCTGATAACTCTGGCGCAAAAAAAGCCCAGTGCATTAAGGTTCTCGGTGGCTCTCAGAGACGGTATGCCCGCATAGGAGATATTATTGTAGTGAGCATTAAAGAGGCCATACCGCAGAGCAAT
>JBFGJU010000151.1:0-5211 GCA_041577035.1 Thermodesulfovibrionales bacterium
CAGTCCATTATCTGGCCGGTTATTGCTTTTTTTCTCAGACTTTTTCGTCTTTACTAAAGGGGACAATGGCTAAACAAAGAGTATTAAGCGGCATGCAGTCAAGCGGCAAACTGCATCTGGGAAACCTCGTTGGTGCTCTTCAAAACTGGGTAAACCTGCAGGACCGTTATGACTGTTATTACTTTATAGCAGACTGGCACGCGCTGACAACCGGGTATACTGATCCTTCAGCTCTGCAGGAATCGGTCAGGGACCTTCTGGTTAATTTTCTTGCTGCGGGAATTGATCCGGTCAAATCCACTATCTTTATTCAGTCAAAGATGCCTGAACATGCGGAGTTACACCTCCTTCTCTCGATGGTAACGCCCCTTGGGTGGCTTGAGCGGGTGCCGTCCTACAAGGAGAAACAGCAGGAATTAAAGGACAGGGACCTTTCCACATATGGTTTCCTGGGCTATCCTCTTCTTCAGACAGCGGACATTATCATGTACCGGGCCCACTATGTTCCTGTGGGTATTGACCAGGTGCCGCACCTTGAGATTACCAGGGAGATTGCCCGGCGATTCAGTTATCTCTATAAGGAAATTTTCCCGGAACCGGAAGCTCTGCTTACCGAGTTTCCAAAGGTCCCCGGTGTGGACGGAAGAAAGATGTCAAAGAGTTATGACAATGCCATATATCTTTCCGATACACCAAAGGAGGTTGAGCAGAAACTCAAGACCATGACGACTGATCCGGCCAGGGTTAAACGAACAGATCCGGGAGATCCTGAACTTTCTCCGGTATTTCAGCTTCATAAGATATTTTCATCGAAGCAGGAACAGGATGAGGTCGCAGAAGGATGCCGTACTGCGGGCATCGGGTGCATTGACTGCAAAAAGGTCCTGATAAAGAATATATTCACAGTTATGGAATCGTTATGGGAGAAAAGGGAAAAACTTCTCAGGAACCCTGATCAGCTTCAGGAAATTATCAGAAAAGGTACTGATAAGGCTCGAAAGACGGCGAGGGAGACCATGGGTCTCGTCAGAGATGCTATGGGATTATCTGCTTACTAACAATTGTCTTCGTGGATACAAGTCATATGCGGGTTGACAAGCAGTACTCAGAACGCTGGGGTCAGTATACCAGCAAGATTATCCGTTAATCATCGTCAAAATAATTCATGAATTCATCCATGTAGAATGAACCGCCGGTGTCAACCGGCTCATTAAGCTTCTCAATATAGGATTGGCCTTCTGAAAGAGAAAGCGCTCCGTGTTTGGTGGAACCCTCCTGTAAAAAAAGAAATATCTCAACAACTTTTGGGTCAAAATGTTCGCCGGACTGTGAACGAATTTCAGCAAAAATTGTTTTATCAGGCAGAGCAGAGCGATAAGGACGATCTGACTTCAAGGCATCCCAGACATCGACAACGGCAAAAATTCTTGCTGCGAGGGGAATGGCTTCACCCTTCAGTCCGCGGGGATACCCGGTCCCATCCCATTTTTCATGATGACAGTATGGAATATCGAGTGCAGTGGATAAAAAAGATATCGGAGAAAGCATTTCATAGGCTATCACCGGATGCATCCGGATTATCATCCGTTCATTTTCGGTAAGCGGACCGGGCTTAAAGAGTATGCTGTCCGGGACAGCCAGTTTTCCAATATCATGGAGAAGGGCGCCACGACGGAAATGAAGCAGACTGTCATCACGTACTCCCATTATCCTGGCTATTTTTAGTGTCAAATCGGTCACACGGGTTGAGTGCCCCTTTGTTTTGTGATCGCGGTAATCAAGAGCTAATGCCAGCGCTTCAATGGTCATATCATATGCCTTGATCACTTCCTTCTTTGAATGGTCCAGATTTTCAAACAGGGATACATAGTCAAGGGCAATAGCAGCCTTATTGGCAAGTGCATCAAGAAAGTCAAGCCACTCCTCATCCGGTTCGAATTGAGTGCGGTGAAAAACTTCCAGAACTCCTCTGACCGTCCCTTTGACAACGAGCGGGATGCCAAAATATGATTTAAAGCCTTCTTCTTTGAAAAGGTGTGCCTTTGATAATTTGTAATTGAATATCGAAACAAATTTTTCTTCAGCCCTGGTAATATCGGGAATGATAAGTTTTTTGCGGTCCAGCGCTATATTTCCTGCACAACCCTGACCGAACTGCAGTTTGATCTGCTTGATCCTGTCTGTTTTAAAGCCTCTGTGAGCTGCATACTCAAGTTTCATCTGTTCAGGA
Source organism: Thermodesulfovibrionales bacterium (assembly GCA_041577035.1). Lineage (GTDB taxonomy): Bacteria > Nitrospirota > Thermodesulfovibrionia > Thermodesulfovibrionales > UBA6898. The sequence continues at coordinate 2,231 of JBFGJU010000151.1, forward strand.
TTCAAGAGCAACACGTCAGCAGCATCAATTTTAAGCAGCTCCTTTATTTCTGAGAGTAACGTTGAAAGAATACTGTTAAGGTCACGACTCTGTATGATACTCATATCTATGGTGCTATGGGCCCGCTGACGCTCAAGCTGACTTTTTATTCTCTCTTCTGCTTTTGCGCGTTCTTCGGCATGATCGGATATTTGAGAAACCGCTCCGGATAATTCTGCGGACCTTTCTTCAACAAGTAACTTGAAATGCTCCTTATGCATCTGTAAGTCATAAGACAGCCCAAATTCATTAATGAGCCTTTTGGTATTGAGGTTTCTGAGAAATACAATGCTTATAAATGCTGAAAGAATAAAAACATTTGAAATGATGAAGGCATGGAAATCTGTTATCTTTTCCAGCGTAAGTATCGGCAAGAGAAAGGTGGCGTATATGAGAACCGCACTGAAAAAGTTAAAACGAAAATCAGCAGGAATAAAACCGAGCACCAGTATGCCGAGCAGTATCATTCCTGTATAGTAAGGAGACGTGTGGCCTCCGTAACGGACAATCATAAGTTCAACCGTAATTGCGGACGCCAAAATAGCAATAAACGCCAAGATTTTATAGAAGGAAGGGGACCGATCAGGCATTACTCTTATGATTAAGAAAATACCGAGGAGCAAAATCGAAATAGAAAGGCGATAAACAAAAAACGTCTCGAAATTATCAGGAGTGACAAAATAATCTAAAATACTTAACAATAGGAAGAGTACGATGGCGCAGGCTATTACATATGAAAGCCAGAGAGAAAATAATTTATTGAGTTCCTTTTCTATAAAAAGTTGTCTGTCCATGACAGTATCTCTTCTGCGGGAAGCGTCATTTCTTACGGCAGATATCCGTTTTATATATCATTTTATAAGATATCAGATAAAACATCAAATAAACAATATGAAAATCTCTTCTTATTTCCTGTTCATCAAACAGCTGAAATATGTATATATACATCGATCCGGACCATATAGAAATAAATACTGTCTGCACATGTATGAACACCGTGCCCCGGATAGTATGAATTTTGCGGTATTTATCCTGCCTGTAGTATTGTGATGAAAATCATCTGGCCAGATACTGTCAAACAAGCCAGGGCTTATCAGGAGGTGCTCAGAAATAGAGTAATAATCAAGCCCCTGAAAAAAGAGCCACGATATATTGCAGGGGTTGATGCTTCTTTTTGGAAAGATCAGGTTATAGCCGCAGCTTCGCTCTACTCTTATCCGGATCTGGAGCATCTTCAGGATACATCTGCAGTTGTAAACTGTCATTTCCCTTATATATCGGGCTTTTTATCGTTCAGAGAGGGACCTGGCCTGGTCCGGGCGATCAAAAAACTTTCCATAAAACCGGATGTTATCCTTTTTGACGGACAAGGAATAGCTCATCCCAAAAACCTGGGAATAGCATCCCATGTCGGTGTCATTCTCGCTATTCCCTCAATTGGATGTGCCAAATCGCGTCTGGTTGGTTCATGTGAAGAGCCGCATAACCAGAAGGGAAGCTGGTCATATCTCATATACCGGAACCGACACGTAGGTGCAGTAGTCCGGACCCGAACCGGGGTAAAACCCCTTTTTGTATCTCCGGGACATATGACCGACATTCGCACATCTGTGCGTATCATACTGCACTGTATTTCCCAATACCGGTCTCCAGTACCCCTGAGACATGCGGATACGGTATCCAAAAGCTTAAGACAGGAACAGGACAGTGATTGTTCATGACCGCTTATATACTAAGCTGAATATACTGGAGATAATATTCATTTGATAACCTCTATCAGTTTGCAGGAAAATATTTTGCCAAAAAACTGTTTAATCCCTTTTTATACATTTCGCCTGATATCATGAATCCTTCATTATGCCCTCCGGCTATTTCGAGAAAATCCTTTGGTTCTTTAGCTTTGTTAAACAATGTTTCCCCATGCGCAAATGGAATTATTTCATCCTGCGGGCTATGAATGAAGAGCTTCGGGATGCGGATATTTTCGATTTTATCAATCGTCGCATACTGATAGCGGGACAGCAGGCGTATCGGGAGATAGGGGTAGATCGTGCTGCCGAGATCAGGAAGCGAGGTAAAACCTGACTCCAGAATGAGGGCCCCGGCCTTTTTTTTGAGAGCTGTCTCGGCGGCAACCGCACTTCCCAGAGAACGACCAAACAAAATAATCTTCTCAGGGGGAGAGAGTCTCTCTGTAACGAGGTATTCATATGCCGAGTCTGCGTCATAATATGAGCCGCGTTCGCTGGGCATCCCGTTGCTCTTGCCGAAACCCCGGTAATCGAATATCAGCACGCTCATTTGTAAAGAATGAAATGTGCGTATAGAATCCAGACGATGAGATATGTTCCCGGCATTTCCGTGACAGAAGAGAAGTACGGCCCGTTCATGTTCCGATGGGATAAACCATGCTGAAAGTGCAATTCCGTCCTTTGTTGTAATCGTAATGTCTTCAAAAACCAGGCCAATGTCAGCCGGTGTGTAGGGCAGATCTTTTTCAGGAAAATAAACCATTCGGTCCTGACCCATATAGACAATAAGCATCAGTAGTACATAACCGGCAACCAGCGTAACAATCGCGGTTAAGAACATTCTTTTTATCTTCGCATGATGCGTATCAGGATATCTCAATCCTGAGTTTTCCGGTTCCTTTGGCATTTTTCAACATCGTGGCGTTGCCGAGTATTTTCCCAACCATGTTTACATCACCGGCAGGTACCGGGTCATTTCCTGTACTCATTGGGGTTGGGCCAAAGAATATAGCAAGCGCCTTTCCCGGAGGCCAGTACCCAATATCTCCGACATGAACGTCTGTTGTCGCAGTGTTATCGAGCTCATGTTTAACCGGTATCTCAAAATAAAACTCGTCACCCCATTCGTTTGGAATAACGTCTAAAGGAAGTATCCCTGCTATAGATTTGGCGCATTCCGTATCAAAAAGC
>JBFGJU010000152.1:0-5210 GCA_041577035.1 Thermodesulfovibrionales bacterium
AAAATAACCCAAACCAACGCCAAATGCCATAGCGGTGAATATCCAGAGGGTGAGGAAACGGTCTATGAACGACAATCTCCTCATGGCTGTAGTGGTCATATGAGTTCCTTAAATTGTTTTGTGGTAGAATAATATCAATCTTCAGACAGATTAGACAAATGTATTTCCTTATGTGGTGCCCGTTATGAGGAAAAAGCACATGAAAACAAGGGCTGATTTCGACACCATCTTCAGGGAATTTCAACCAAAAATCCTTCACTATGTTTCCCGCCTGGCAGGCAGTCATGACGCGGAAGATATTACCCAGGAAGTATTTGAGAAGGTGAGCCAGAGACTTGAGAGCTTCAGGGGTGAGTCAGAGCTTTCTACGTGGTTATACCGCATTGCTACCAACACTGCGCTGGACAAAATAAAGTCCCGGCAATTTTCGCGACGGGACAAAGAATCCGCCCTTGAGGAACAATCAAACGTCGAAGATCAAGATCTCTGGACAGGGCAGAAAAAACGCCCGGTTGATCATGATCTGATCAAAAAAGAAATGAGCGAATGTGTAAAAGAATTTGTCCATATGCTTCCTGCAGATTACCGGTCGGTTATCCTCCTTAGTGAACTCGAAGGATTCAGGAACAGAGAGATCGCAGATATCCTTCGCATTTCTCTGGATGCGGTAAAAATCAGGCTCCACCGGGCACGGGCGCGCCTGAAAGAACTCCTTGACCAGGGCTGCGATTTTTATCACGACGAACAATCCATTCTCTCCTGCGACCGCAAGCCGCCAATAATCAAGATAAAAAAATCTGACTGAATCTGTATCCTTTTCCTCCTTTCCATCGTCTATAAAGGTAAAGGAGGTGATGAAGATGTTCTTTCCAGGGATTTTTGATGGTTCCCTCTGGTGGATTTTTCCGCTTGTCATGATGGTCTTCTGTTTTATCATGATGCGGGGGCGTATGGGCTCGATGTGCGGCTTCGGTACCCACAATCAAGCAAACCGCTCCACAAAGATTTCTGATTCTGCGGTTGACATCCTGGCTAAGCGGTATGCCCGTGGCGAGATCAACAGGGAGGAGTATGAAGAGCGAAGGAGGAACCTGACTGCGGACTTCTCAGCCGTGGATCGTTGAATAGGTTGATGTGATTCCGTTTTACGGATCTTTAATGAATATTTTTCAGGAGGTAATACCATGTGTGCGGAAGAGACGAAAACAGAAGGAAATGCCAAAGGGCAAACTCAGTTTAAATGTAGGCCGGAGGATTTCCAGAAAATATTTGAAATGATGAGCATGTGCTGTACTGGAGAAAGAAAAGCGCCTGATTGTTCATCCATGATGAAAAAAATGATGGAGCATGTGAACAAACAGGACTGCTGCGGGCCAGCAACAGCCAAAAAAGAAACTGATCATAAAACGTCTTAAGAATAACTGAACTGCGGCGCCATAAATAATGGATCGCCGCAGTTCGTCTTCGCATCAGGCTCTTTGGTATTAAATTCACTCACGAGAGTCGCACCCCATGTCATTTTTATTGTAAAACGCGCCAGACCATAAGCATCGGGTCAATAAGAGCTGCAATCAGCATTCCATGCTGAATACTCGTTGATATGGAAATGAAACGACCATCATGAAATATAATCTAAATATATAATTATCATAGTATATTATAAAAATAACTTGACAATATTGTTTTTATGGATAATAATGTGCCTGGTATTTTGTTTGAAACACAACACGTGTGAAAGGAGGTGAAGATATGAAATTCATTCTAACGGTACTCGCAGTAATTGCCACATTAGGGATTATAACCGCAGCTTTTGCTTCAAATAATGTGCTTGTATTTCCGGACGGTGCAATGGGCAAAGTAACCTTTGACGGGAAACTGCATAGTGAAAAACTCGGCGCGGGAAAGTGTATGGAATGTCACAAGGACGGAAAGCCCTTTCCGATGAAGAAACCGGGTGATGAGGGAGCGGTCAAGATCACGGTCCCTCATAAGCCGGGAGAATTCTGTGGTGTTTGCCATGATGGAACCAAGGTCTTTGACCAGAAGAACTGTATGAAATGCCACAAAAAAGATGCTCCTTAAGCAGCAGGATATGGGTCACCGGCAGGTGGATACGGCACGTAGGTGTTTTATTATCATGAAGTAAGAAATAGGGACACATTCCACGTATTGGCTGGACGTGTCCCTATTTTTATCTACATCCCATGTTCTGATTGTTTCATTAAAGACGCAGGAGATATAACTGATATACCACAATTCCGATATAGGTTATCATGATGAATTTAAGACCCTTCCTCGCTATGAAATAGTCATGAAACAGACATAAAATAATGAGAGATCCAGCGGTGAGGGAGAACTTGTTGAGGAGAAAAGGCACAATGCCTTGTCCTAAATGAAACGCCATTGCGGGATTTGCTTCCACGATCGTCTTCTTTTGCAATAAAATGATGGTGAAATAAGCATCAGCGTAACTGAGAAGTAAAATTGATAAAAGAACGATCAGAAGACGGGGGCTATAATAATCGAGCGGAGCATATTTCTTTTTATCTACTGTTCTCCTTTTTGTTTTTCTTCTCCCCCCGACAAACATGAATCTGCTTATGAATCGATCTGACCGTATGCGCCTGTCAAGAAGAACCCGCCTGCTGCTCATTCTCAGGGACATATCTGTTCTCTCTGTGATGACCCGCTCCTTTTTCTCTGGTTCTGCCACAATACTGTTCTTCTTTCTAGCAAGAATTTTGCCCAGAAGATTGTTGAGAAACATAACATACGGTCATTGTTGGTTTTTTTAGTGCGACCTACTGATAATTGCAGACCTCACATACTAAAAAAAATGCCAGTTTGTGTTCGATCGAAACACCCGAACTTCCGTGTTCGGAACACAGGAACACCTGATGCAAAAATCAGGTATCCCTGTGTTTCATGCTGTTCAAGAAATTGTCTTTTGTGTTGGTCAATACTGCAAATTCAAACCAACTGGTTATCCCCAGGGATTATCTTTTTCAGTCAACTTCCATTCATTTCCAACTGATCGCAAAACAAAAGTCTCATCTTCATTCAAAGACTCCGACTTGTCACCCTGCGTTATCGTGTAATTACCAGTGGCCTTCAGTTTTACATAATTTGCTTCTTCGTCATTTACATAGTCTGTTTTTTCCGCCAGAATTTTTACGTTAACCTGGGAAAAATCATATGAAGCATTCTTATAGAAATCAAGAATACCCTCATCTTTTTTTGATTGTATAGACTGATTTATCAGTTCTCTTATGCCGGACTGCTCTTCTTTCACATAGAAATCAGCTATCGACAAGTCAGTCATTGATACGTGCTTTGCTATTACCCCCTTTAGAAATTGCTCCGGTGACTGAGCTGGTCCTGAACTGCACCCTATAGCTCCAAAAACCATCATGATCCCAACAAGAATTGTTCCGAAAACGATTTTACGGCTAGCGAAATAACCCCGATACCTGTTTCTGTTTGATGTGCTCATTTTTTTCCTTTCACGTCTCATATTATATTTACATATTAAGTATATATGCATATTCCATGCCTACTTGTAATTGGTTGAAAGGAAAGAGAACATACCTTTGAACAGAGTGTTACAAGGTTACACGACGTAACATTTCTACCCATATTATTTAGAGTTTGCACAAATTAGCAGACAATTTTTATTTATTGGCAAAAAGGCCTTTAATCTATTTAAAATTAGTAGAGCCGGTGTCCTGTCAGGAAGACCGCGGGGCCCGTATATATCTCAAGCCTGTCCAGATCAGCATTACAGCGAAAACAGCCCGCAATGTACTATCCTGCATAAAGTGGGCAATCTGACCACCGAGATACGTGCCAATTAATATGCCGGCAATTAGACCGGTGAGAAGGTTTGTTCTCACATTGCCAAGGCGAAAATGTGTGAGGGCTCCAGCGATTCCGGTGGGCACCATCGTCAGGAGGGAACTTCCTTGCGCAGTGTGTTGATCTAATCCCACGAGAATAACCATTACCGGAACCATTACTGATCCTCCACCAACGCCCATCATTCCTGACAGAAAGCCGGTCAGCACGCCGGCTATTAAAAGGACCACGACTTTTAGCCATCCCGAAACGAGGAACTGAAGTTGGGGAATATAGGTCTTCAGAAACAGCAGGCTTGCAACAAAGAGAAGAAAGACCCCGAATGCCCTCTTGAGTTTCCATTCAGAGAGGGCGTGGGCATAGCGTGCGCCGGCATTGGCAGTACTGATCGCAGTTGCGGCAAGTATCAGAGAGGACAGTATATCCACCGATCCCTTCAGACCGTAGGTGACTGCACCGGCAATTCCAACAAAGACCAGGGCAGCAAGACTGGTGCCATGGGCATGGAGCTGTCCCACACGCATACCCCGGACCATGAGCGGAATCATTACAACACCGCCACCGACCCCGAACATGCCACCGAACGTTCCTGCGAGAAGACCAATAATGAAACTCATGATGTCCCTGAATATATACCATATCGTGCACCTTATTCTGAAATGGTGAGTTCGCGGCATATGAATCCGGAAAAGAAAATATTCTTCTTGAACGATTTGGTTACAAGGAGAGAGGAGGGTCAGGTTTTGTATCTTGCATTTTTCTATTAAGCTTCTCAATAAATTGCATATTCCTCCGCGAGGAGACGATTAGAGGGAATCAGTGGTTTTGATATTGAGAATAATCACAACAGGGATCATGAGCAGTGCTAATACGGCAATTTTTAATGAAGCCTTTTCAATAATAAATGCTGAAACTCCTCCTGCAACGAAGATCAGGGTTATTGAGTAAATTTTTGCTTTCCTTGGCATGCTTTTCGACTCTTCCCAATGCCTTATCAGGGGCCCAAAGGTTCTGTTTGACAATAGCCAAGTATGAAGCTTTTCTGAAGACCTGGCAAAACAGGCAAGGGCCAGGAGGAGTAAAGGTGTCGTAGGAAGAACCGGCAGAAAAATACCAAGCACTGCAAGTCCAACGCAGACAAGCCCGATTATTGTCAGCACGGGTTTATACACTACTTAGATTATAAACAAATGGAGCCGGGGAGGCCTATGACTCGTGGAGTCAACGACTCGTAGAGAGGGTTCCTGCGGCAAGCCTGCCTACGGCAGACAAGCTCAGGATAAACCACGCCAGAGGCGGGCAAGCCACGCCAAACAAACGGCGGGCAAGCTCACTCCCGACCTGCTGCTGAATCC
>JBFGJU010000153.1:0-5176 GCA_041577035.1 Thermodesulfovibrionales bacterium
CGAGAGCAGAATTTGACTATCAATTGGCTGTTCTGAAAGTTAAGTGGTCCACAGGGACATTGCTGAAAACGGTTCTTCATCAGACGATGAGGAAAGAATAACAGGTGAGACAATACATGCAGAACATGATATTCTCGATAGGGCTACTCCTCTTCTTAGCCATATCCTCTTTTTCCGCTTCCTCTGCACAGGATAAACAAGTAGAAGCCATGCCTCCTGCCCGGGTAGTCGTAGACGAAATTCACAACGGAATGATTACACCTGATGCTGAATTTGTTGGATCCGTATATTATCAGGAAGTATCAGATGTTGCCGCTGAAGTGACCGGGAGTGTTGAATCTGTTTATTTCGAAGAAGGAATGCGGGCGAAAGAGGGGAATATTCTTGTCCAACTCAATTCCGACCTCATCGAAAAGTCTCTTGGTGCGACTACAGCATCATACGAACAGGGACTCTCAGACCTTGAACAGGCACGTGTAGAATTTGAACGGGCTGAGAACCTCCGTAAAGAAGAACTCATATCGGAACAAAGATACGACATAGCACGGTTTCGGGCGAAGGGCCTGGAGAAGAAAGTCTTATCGTTACAGGCAGAGGTGGAACGCCTTGAATTAGAACTCCAAAAGAGAAAAGTCAGGGCGCCGTTTAGCGGTATCATTCTGAAAAAAAAGGTAGACAGAGGTGAATGGCTTTCCGAAGGTTCTCCGGTGGCAACCATTGCAAAAGATGATGCAGTTGATATTATCGTAGCAGTGCCTGAAGCTGTTGTCAGACAGGTAAAAACCGGAATGATTATCGATATACAGGCAGGAGAGCGGAAAGTGGCCGGAAAAATTATCGCGGTGATTCCGCAAGGTGATTTATCTACGAGGACGTTCCCGATCAAGATACGTGCACGTAATAATCTGTCCTTTATGGAAGGGATGGAAGCACGGGCGAGGCTTCCTGTCGGAGAAAAGACAAAGGCCTTTATTGTGCATAGAGACGCGGTTGTAACTGTATTCGGGTCAGATGCTGTTTTTGTTGTGCATGAGGGAAAAGCAAAAATGATACCGGTCAATGTGATTGGCTACCAGGGTGTTACTGCTGGCCTTTTGGCTGAGGGAATCAGCGAAGGGATGAAGGTTGTTGTCAAGGGAAATGAGCGGATTCGTGACGGACAAGACGTAATGATACAGCAATGACAAATGTCAAAGCCCAAATGCCAAAATATAAAATTCAAACATAAGATTTACAAATCGATTTTGTCATAAAGTATTTATTGAAATATAGAATTTAGATTATGCAATTTGCCATTCTTGTTACTTTTCAATTTAGATTATGCAATTAATATTTCCGTGCTTTTTGTCATTTTGATTTTGAAATTTGGAATTATGAATTAATGGATATCGTTAAATTTTCTATTCAAAAACCCGTAATTGTTGTTGTGGGTGTTATATTCGTGGTCCTGTTCGGGCTGATCGGGCTCTTTCAGATGCCCTATCAGTTAAGCCCTGATGTGACCGTCCCTGAAATTGAGGTCCGGACGACCTGGCCCGGTGCTACTCCCTACGAAATTGAGCGTGATGTTATCGAGGAGCAGGAAAAGGCGCTTAAGGGAATTCCCGGCCTGACAGAGATGGAAAGTACGTCTTATAATGATCAGGGCTCAATCACCCTCCGCTTCACAATAGGGACGAATGTCGATGACGCGCTCCTCAGGGTATCCAACAAACTGAACGAAGTGCCTTCGTATCCAGAAAACGTCGAAAAGCCTGTCATAAATGCAACCGGCGCTGCGACATCCCCGGTGATCTGGATAATAATGAAGTCTGAAAATGACAATCCTAACCCTGTCAGCACGTATAGAACATTCTTTGAGAACGAGGTCAGGCAGTATATTGAACGTGTGGAGGGAGTTGCAGATCTCTTCATCGGCGGTGGAAGAGAACGGCAGATGCATGTTATTGCAGAACCTTCAAAACTGGCGTCTTTTAGTCTCACAATTGATGACCTGATAAATGTTCTGCGTTCAGTAATCGTTGATGTATCTGCCGGTACAATGGGTGTAGGAAGAAGGAACTACAGGATCAGGACTGTCGCTCAGTTCGATTCTGAAAAAGATATAGAACGCATTATCATTAAATCAGACGGTCAAAGACGCATTACTGTTGCAGATGTTGCCAGAGTTACTTTTGGTTTTGAAAAGAAGTCTGTAGCAATGATCCACAATTCCAAAGATGGAATGGCAATAGGCGTTAAGCCTGAGCCGGGGACGAACATCCTGGATATGACGCAAAGGACAGAAGAGGCAGTAAAATGGCTGAACAGGGAAAAGATGAAGCCGAACAAAATATATCTTGACTGGGTATACGACCAGAGGCCATACATTCAGGGCGCTATTGACCTTGTTAAAAGGAATATTCTTATAGGCGGGGTACTTGCTGTGATAGTGCTTCTCATATTCCTGAGAAGTCTGTCCTCAACCATAGTCGTAGCAACTGCAATCCCTATAAGTATTATCGGTACATTCATCATAATGAATTTCCTTGGAAGAAACCTTAATGTAGTCAGCCTTGCGGGTATAGCATTTGCCGTTGGTATGCTTGTGGACAACGCCATTGTTGTTCTGGAAAACATAGATCGCCACCGGGGCATGGGGAAATCCCCGTTCAACGCTGCTTATGATGGGACCCGTGAGGTCTGGGGGGCAGTGCTTGCCTCGACGCTTACAACAGTTGCTGTCTTTCTTCCAGTCGTTTTTGTAAAGGAAGAGGCAGGACAACTTTTCAGGGATATTGCGATAGCAGTCAGCTGTGCGGTTTTCATCAGTCTTTTTGTCTCGGTGTCTGTGATCCCGATGTTCGCAGAGAAACTATTCACTCTGATCGGCACAAAAAAAGTCAAAAAGAGCAAAACGCGTCTTGTTCTTTTTGGTGACCGTGTTGTTGATAAGGTCATGAAGATAGTGAGCCTTGCGGTGACCAACTGGGTCACCCGGCTTATTACTGTCCTTGGCCTGACTTTCATTGCTATTCTTGCTGTCCTTGTTCTGATACCAAAGATGGAATACCTGCCCCAGGGGAACAGGAACCTTGTTATCAGCATTCTTATACCGCCGCCAGGACTCTCTTATGAAGAAAAGAAGGATATCGGTGATCAGTTTTTTCATGCTACAGAAAAACTCATTGGAAAAGATTATGAAGGATTTCCGGCAATAGAAAATATGTTTTATGTAGGCTCTGACAGATTCAATATAGCCGGTGCTACCAGCATGCATATCGACCGTGCGGGAGAACTTGTCCCCCTTTTTATGAAGAACATTAACGCTATTCCCGGCATGTTTGGTGTGAGCATGCAGGCAGGGATTTTCCAGAACAGACTCGGCAGGGGCAGAACAGTTGAAGTTGATATCGTTGGCGATGATATGAACCAGATTGTCAGCACTGCAGGAACCATGTTCGGTATCATTAAAAAAGAAATGCCCGAAGCGCAGATCAGACCGCTGCCTTCTCTTGAACTGCTGTATCCTGAGGTCAGGATGCTTCCAGACAGAGACCGTCTGCGTGCATCCGGTATGAACGCAGGACAACTTGGAGTAGCACTGGATGTTCTCATGGACGGAAGAAAAATTGGTGAATTCAAACAGGAGGGGAAGAAAAAGATAGATTTGATCTTAAAGGCTTCAGAAAAGGATATCGAGACGCCCGAGCATCTTTATCACGCACTCATAGCAACACCGGGAGGGAGGACTGTTCCAGTCTCCTCTTTTTCATTACTGGAAAGGACATCAGGCATCAGTGAAATACGTCATCTTGAGAGGAAGAGAACCATTACCCTTCAGGTAACACCACCGTTTACGATCCCGCTGGAAGAAGCAATGGATAGCATAAACAATACGGTGATCCCTGAAGTCCGTTCAATGGGCATGATACAAAAAGGCATTTCCGTATCCATGAGCGGCGTGGCTGATAAATTAAATGAGACCAGAACCGTGCTCCAATGGAATTTTGTCCTGGCTGCTGTCATTGCCTATCTGCTGATGTCGGCTCTTTTCGGGAACTTTATCTATCCCCTGATCATTATGTTTACCGTACCGCTTGCGGGTGCCGGCGGGATCATGGGGCTCAGGCTTGTTGACGCGGTTCTTGCTCCGTCTCCGCTGGATATCCTGACGATGCTGGGCTTTGTCATTCTTATCGGGGTTGTGGTGAACAATGCAATCCTGATTGTACATCAGTCTCTGAATAATGTCCGCTATCATGGCATGGACCATAAACAATCAGTGCTTGAGGCAACCCGGACGAGGCTCAGACCTATTTATATGAGTGCGACCACGAGTATATTCGGTATGCTTCCACTCGTTGTGTTCCCCGGCCCCGGATCTGAACTCTACAGGGGACTCGGGAGTGTCATACTCGGAGGGCTCGCCCTCTCGACAATATTTACAATATTTGTGGTCCCATCACTCCTTATGTTTGTAATAAGGATGGAAAAGCTTAAGGAAATAGCAAAAGATTATTGAGACGGTTTTTTATCCTGCATTAGCCAACAGGCTACCGTAACACTATTTCTCTTTTCATTGCTCAGGTTAGCTTTTGGCAACCCTCTATGACGATACGCAGTGCTGCGATGATTGCGGCGCTTTTCATGCAGGTGGTTCATATTATGCTTTCTGAACAAATTCTGCAAAACCCTTTAATATACGCAGTCCGAGTTCCTGACTTTTTTCTGGATGAAACTGCGTTGCAAAGACATTATCTTTCCAAACCATAGAGGTAAAGGATATCCCATAATCGGTCGTTGCCGCGATGACCGTTTGGTCACTCGGAACAACATAGAAAGAGTGAACGAAATATACGAATGCATTATCAGAAATGCCGGACAATATCGGCGGTCTGTTCACAATCGTAATGGTGTTCCATCCCATATGAGGGATCTTTTTGCCCTTTTCATCAAACGTGAATTTGACAACCTTGCCCTGAAATATATCAAGTCCGCGGCATTTTCCAAATTCTTCGGCCTCACTGAAGAGAACCTGCAGACCGAGACAAATGCCAAGATATGGCTTGCCTTTTTCAAGGGATCGCACAATAACCTCTATAAGTGATCTGTTTGAAAGGTTTTTCATGCATTCACCAAAGGCACCGACACCCGGCAGCACAATGGCACGGGCGTCATCAATTACCTGAGAATC
>JBFGJU010000154.1:0-5152 GCA_041577035.1 Thermodesulfovibrionales bacterium
GCATCGTGTCCCATGGCAGAATCGGTGCATGAGGAAGTAGGAGATTTAATAACCGATGGCATGGTAATAACAAAGTATGGTCATTGCGAAGAGCACTCACTTGGCGCTGTTACCGTTCATGAAGCCGGTCATCCAGTACCTGACATCAACGGGTTACAGGGCACTTCCAGACTTCTGGATCTTGTACAGTCTGCAGATGACCGGACTCTGATCGTCTGTCTCATATCGGGTGGAGGTTCTGCGCTCCTCGTATCCCCTGTTGCCGGAATATCTCTTGATGAGAAGCAGAGTCTGACACAGCACCTGCTCAAAGCTGGTGCAGATATAGGTGAGGTCAATACGGTCAGAAAGCACGTTTCCCGGATAAAAGGTGGTCGCCTTGCCGAGATTGCGGCACCTGCCAAAGTTATATCCCTGATTCTGTCCGATGTTATTGGAAACAGGCTTGATGTGATTGCATCAGGTCCGACAGCCCCGGATACATCAACCTATCGTGATGCGGTAAACGTACTTGATAAATATTCTTTAACGGATAAGGCGCCGCATTCCATAATAACCGTTCTGAACAGGGGGATACATGGTGAACTACCCGAAACACCAAAGGCAGACAACCCTGTCTTTGCCTCTGTTGAAAATATTATTGTGGGAAGCAGTGAATCAGCTATTGAAGCCGCTGTACAAAAAGCAAAAGAATATGACTTTGATACCGAGATTATCTCAACGAGAATAACCGGCGAAGCTCGTAACATAGGCACATGGCTCGCTCAAAAAGCTGTCAGGATAAGAGAGATAAAGCATACGGAGAGGCCGTTATTACTTATAGCAGGCGGAGAAACAACAGTCACGGTAAGCGGAGCCGGTCTTGGGGGCAGGAATACCGAACTGGCCCTCTCATTTGCCCTGATGGTACAGGGGATTGACGGCATCAGCTTTCTTTCAGCTGGTACCGACGGCACAGATGGTCCAACTGATGCTGCCGGCGCCTTTGTAAACGGAAAGACTGTCACACAAGCACGCCGCCTGGGGATGGATCCGGAAGATTATTTACGCAATAATGACTCATATAATTTTTTTAAAGAAATTAACAGCCTGTTCATTACCGGTCCAACCGAAACGAATGTCATGGACATTCAGATGGTTATAATCGAATGAAGAACATCGTGATATTTACTGACCTAGACGGCACCTTGCTGGACCATTCAAACTATTCATTTCAGAAGGCCATACCGGCCCTTGAGGCAATCAGGAAAAGCGCTATTCCTCTCGTTATCTGTTCGAGCAAGACACGGAAAGAAATCGAATATTATCAAAAAAAAATCGACAATAATCAACCATTTATATCGGAAAACGGTGGCGGGATATTTATTCCGAAAGGGTATTTTGCCGTTACCGTCCTGAGTCAGGTCGTGAAGGTCTCTGAAGTCGACGATTATTACACGGTTACTCTTGGTGCACCGTATTCTGAACTCAGAAACGTTATCCATTCATTACGGGAAAAAGGGTTCCACGTTATCGGTTTTGGTGATATGACCATCCGGGAAGTTTCCGAACGAACCGGGCTGAGCATATATGAAGCTGAAATGGCAAAGGAGCGGGAATTCGATGAAGTGTTTATACATGATGGAGATGAGCAGGAGCGTTCAACACTTCTGTCTTCGATTGAGGCCGCGGGATACTCCTACACTTCGGGAAGATATCTTCATATTATGGGAAAGAGTGATAAAGGAAAAGCGGTGGCAATCTTAACAACATTATATGGTAAGATCTATGACAACCTTTTTACCGTTGCTATCGGTGATAACCCAAACGATGTTCCAATGTTCGAACAGGTAGACTATCCCATTATTGTTCAAAATAAAAACGGATTGTATGATGAACGAATAAATACGTCATACCTTATCAAAGCGGACGGAATCGGCCCTGAGGGATGGAATAAATCAATCATGAATCTGCTCTCATCCCGCCTATGACGGCGTTCAGTGCGCTGTAACAATAAGGATAAAGCCAGCGAACATAAGAACAGCTCCGAACGCCCTGCTTCTTATATCGGTCTCCCTGAAGAAGAGATACCCGTAAAAAACTCCGATGAGCAGGCTCGTTCTTTTAACCGATATCATATAGGCAACCTTGGTGAGCTTCATCGCAATCATATGTGTTGCTATCATGACCGCGAAAAAGAATCCGGGCAGTATTACTGATCTGTACTTTTTTCCTTTCATAAAGTTTTTCAACTCGGTCTTTCCCATCCAGAGTCCTATTGGGGCAAAGCAGAGTGTAACACCGATAAAGTAGGTTATACCAAAAAAAAGGGGTGACGAGTGTTCTA
The DNA here is from genome assembly GCA_041577035.1 of Thermodesulfovibrionales bacterium. Classification (GTDB taxonomy): domain Bacteria; phylum Nitrospirota; class Thermodesulfovibrionia; order Thermodesulfovibrionales; family UBA6898. The sequence goes on from JBFGJU010000154.1 coordinate 2,327, forward strand.
TAGCCATTTTACCGAGCGATGACGTGATACTATAAAGCAGCGCAACGCAGATCATCATGACAGAGCCTCTTTCTCTGGTTATGGCCTTCAGTGGCTCGAGAATTCCTTTGCTTATTTTATGTATATGGAGCAGGTAGCTTCCTGCGGCTATGAGGACAATCCCGGCACCCCCCCTCACAGACACTTTTTCACCAAGGATGAGATAGGAAACAGCGATCAAAAAAACAGGAGTCAGTGCAAGGAATGGCAGTGTCAGACTGAGTGGCGATACCTTAAGCGCTTTGATATAGAGAACAATCGTTATGAGCTCAATAGGCAAAGCACATATAAACGCAATGAAGAACATGTAATCAAGCTGAGGTACCTGAATGAAAAACCAGGTAATGATGAGAAAGGGCAGCGAAAAGAAGAGCCTAAACCATGCTACGAGATACTCGTTCGAGTCAGTCAGAGCCTTTTTGGTCAAGGCATCACTTGTTGCCAGAGAAAAAGCTGTTACCAGCGACAAAATTACCCAAAGCGGTAGCATAGCCCTATTGTACCGATTTGTCTTCCGAATTATGATAAAATAGGCATGTGAAGCACGTTCTGCTCATACTTTTTCTTATATCCTTGATTTTGTCCTGTAAAGAGGCCCCCAAGACCCGGATTGAGGAAAAACCAAAAAACCCGGTTGCTGAATACGGTGATGCAATGATCAACGCGTACCAGAAAGGACAGGAAGCCGGAAAAACAGGTAATCTTTTTGCGGTAAAGCAGGCGGTCCAGGCGTATCACGCTGCATACGGTACCTATCCTCAAAATCTTGATGATCTGGAGGATTTAATCGGTACAGGGATCAATGCATCACTATATGATTACGACTCCCGGACGGGAAAAGTCGCTCTCAAGAATCCCTGAAATCGCATGCTTATCTTAAATGTATTTGTCCCTGCAGGTCGTGCTGTTTTTCGTGTCAATTGCGGTTATGAAAAGGCTGATTCAATCAGGCAGTTAAAAAGACCGTTTGTTTGACAAAAGAAACTTTCATGTAGTATAAAAAATACTCTTCGGGCGGATAGCTCAGCTGGGAGAGCACAGCCCTTACAAGGCTGGGGTCACAGGTTCGATCCCTGTTCCGCCTACCATTTATTCTTAACTGAGGCAGAGGACCAGTTGAGAGTGAATGTCCCGATTATATCGGGAAGGTCACTCGCTGTGAATTGTTTGTCTGCGGGGGCGGTAGTTCAGTTTGGTCAGAACGCCGGCCTGTCACGCCGGAGGTCGCGGGTTCGAGCCCCGTCCGCCCCGCCATTACGCCGCGCCAAAGCAGTTCTCCCTGTGCCATAACCATAATCTCGCTTATGAAACGTCTGATTAAGTCATAAGTATGATAGATGCAATAGCCCGTAAAGCGCTAAAAATGGATGATTTTCCGTACCTGAAGACCCTGCAAATAATTCTTGACCTGATATGAATCAATATGTAATAATTTTTTCGTGAAGTTTCAGAAGTTGTGTAGTAAAAATCAGAGCTGCAACCTTTTAGGACCCTCTGGCTTCTTTACACCTTAATTTCTGAAATCTTTAATTATCTTTTAGGAGGACTGAGTAGCATGTTAAAAGGGACAGTAAAGTGGTTCAACGATGCAAAGGGGTACGGATTTATCACAAAGGAAGATGGAGGAGATGTTTTCGTCCATTATTCAGAAATTAAGTCCGATGGTTTCAAGTCGCTCGTCGAAGGCGATGCAGTGACGTTTGAGACGGTTGAAGGGCCCAAAGGGCTGAAAGCGGTTAACGTTACAAAAGCATAAGAACATTCGTAATAGAGAGCACACAAAGTAGAATCTCAAGCAGGAAAGCTCGTTGAAAAGATACTTATTTTTTAACGGCCTTTATCAGCCGTTCATATTTTTCCGCTCCGACGCATTCTTTCGCAGCCGGACACCATTCGATACACGAAGGACGCATTTCCCTCGTTACCTTCTTGCGGCATTTTTTGCATTCCGTTTCGACTTCATCCGTCCAAATCTCATTCGCCGTTTCGCACCAGAAGCACTGGACTTCTTCAGGATACGGACTTCTTATTTCTCTGCTTCCCGGACAACTCTCTTTCAATGCCATATATTCATTATAACAAAAACGTCAGTGCCTATCATATGACATAAATCAAATTTTGAATGTAATGTGCATGATTATCTTCATCCGGACCATCTTTCGGTGAATGTTATCTACATGAGATGAGCGCGATCGTTGTCCTGCCTGAAAGAAAATATGCTCACCTGACTTCAAATGATTGATATAAAGAATCCCGAAGGCCTGCTATGTGGAGTGTCTTTGTGAGGGCCATCGTTTATACAAATTATGCTTAACACTCATCGCATCGAGAATCTTACCACTCATAAAGTCGATTATATGCTCCGTATTGTCAGGTTCGTGATAAAAACCGATTACCGGTGGTACTATCTTCACTCCCAGACGTGCAAGCTTCAGCATATTTTCAAGATGAATGGCACTGAATGGTGTCTCCCGTGGTGAAATAACGAGCCGTCTTCCTTCTTTTAACGTTACATCGGCTGCGCGCTCGAATAGCGTATGTGCATAGCCATGCGCTATTGCTGAAAGACTCTTCATTGAACACGGCACCACAAACATCCCGTCATGCTGAAAAGAACCGCTCGCCATGGGAGCATACATATCGGCTTCATCATAATAATAAATTCTTTTTGACCGATAGAACTTTCTAATCTTCTTCTGTATATCCTTACTGGTACTGCCAACCCAGTCTACAGTGCTTTCATCAAGCATTATCTGAAAAGACTGCCTTGAGACAACCAGATGAACC
>JBFGJU010000155.1:0-5145 GCA_041577035.1 Thermodesulfovibrionales bacterium
CTCACCTGTTTTCATCTCTGATATCTTGCCTTCATGGAGAGTGATTCCCCCAATGAGCTGAACATCGAAATGCCGCATGTTTAACGTGCGCCTTGAGACTTCTCTGACGACGGCAAATGCCTCTGGAAGAAGGTCATCAAGGGTTTCGCCAGAATTGAGTCGATTCTTGAACTCACCTGTTTTTTGGGCCAATTGTGTATCCGAGAGGCTGGAAACGGCTGATTCCAATGAATTAATATGCTCCACAACCTGAAATATCCTGCTTATCTCGCGCTCATTCTTCGTGCCGATTAATTTCTTCAGTAAACCAAACATAATTGATATTAAATGAATATCAGCAATAATTCAAGAATGTCATGAAGGGACATACTTTCTAGAGATAGGCAACATCGTGAGTTGAAGGGCCGTAAAAAATCGCGAACTGCAGCTGAGATTATGTACTTTGAATATTCATGGGTCCATGAGATAATAAAAATAGACGAATTGAGTGTGGTGGCGATACGAACGCCATGAGTTGCTTTAATAGGAAAACAGTGCGTTAGAGGATAACCATATTTCATGGAAGCAGTATTCACGTGCACAGAGGGAGATCTATTCTGAAATAATGAAATTTGTTTTATCAGACATAATACCTCTCTGCGAATGCCAGATACACTGCTTATGATGCCTTTAGAAACACGTGCACAATAAGATCGTACCGTGCACTGATTGTATTCAAGATTCGCAATAATTGAGGAGGTGCAGATGCTTAATCATGATGAGATCACGAAATTGGCAAAAATAAAAGCTGATGATATGTATTATATTAGCTGCTATCTCAATGTTGATCCCGTGGAAAATGCGAGAGGCGATTATCTTATACATTTCAAAAATATGCTCAAAAAGGCCTCGGAAAATCTCGCGAAAGACATTCGCAAGCAGATTATGCCTGATATTAAAAAAATAGATTCTTACATAGTCGCCAATAAAAGGGATTTTAAGAAAGGTCTTGCCATAATAAGTTCAGCAGCAGCTGACTTCTGGTGGGAGAGTCATTTCTCTACAGGATTCAGGAATGAGGTTGTTGTTGATAAACTTCCCTATATAAAGCCTCTTCTTAACATGATCGATACGTTCCGGCGATATGCAGTGATGATTATTGATAAGGAATCTGCCCGACTGTTCGCCGTACATCTTGGAGAGATCAAAGAGTATCGGGAGATTTATACTGATAATGTTCCCGGCAAACACAAGAAGGGGGGGTGGTTTAGTCTTGCTGAGAGAAGTTTTGAGCGACATATAGACTATCATGTAGAACTTCATATCAAGGATGTTATAAAACAGCTTGAGCGCCTCCTTGAATCGGGAGACATAACCCGCCTTGTCATCGGCGGAACGGAAGAGGCCATGTCAATGGCTAAATCACTTTTCCCGAGGCATATATCCGGAAAGATTATCGGAACGTTCTCAGTCACTATGTCTGCCCCGGGCAATGAGGTTCTCTTTCGGGTAACGCCTGTTATTGAAGCTTACGAAAGAAAAGAAAAAGAAGAAACGATAGAATTGCTTATGACCAAAACCATGAAAAATGAAAATGCTGTGCTCGGAATAGATAATGTTCTCTCAGCCCTGCAAGAGGGAAGGGTAATGAAGTTATTATTCGTTAAAGACTACAAAACCCATGGATTTTCATGTGCCCGTTGCGGGTTTCTGACTTCGCAGATGGCGGCAGAATGTCCGTACTGTAAAAAACCTATGCAGAAAGTTGATTATATGATTGACCTTGCTGCTCAGAAGGCTATCGAACAGGGAGCTGCATTTGAAGTGGTACATGATAATAAGCAGTTTGAAAAAGCAGGGGCTATCGGAGCGTTCCTGAGATATTGAAGGGAAAATTCCGGATAAGCGCTGTCAGATTACTCATTGTATTGTGCTTACCATGTATCGTTATCTCCTGTACGCCCCATGACAGGCGGGACTCGTATGTCTATCTTCGACTTAAATCAAACCCTACCACACTCGATCCTGCGATGATCGTTGACGTTACGGGGGGCTCTCTGGCTGCCAAGCTCTTCAACGGGCTCGTGAGACTCGATGATCATTTGAATGTTGTTCCTGATATTGCATATGCATGGGAGATGCAGGACTCTGGAACCAGATATATATTCAGATTATCAGATGGAATCTTTTTTCTTAATAATAGAGAGGTTATAGCAGCTGATTTTAAGTATAGCTTTAAAAGAGTGCTTGATCCAAAAACCGCGTCACCGAATACCTGGATCTTTGAAAAGATCAGGGGAGCAAAGGAATTCATGACCGGGGAAGCCAAAGATATATCGGGAATTGAGATCATTGATGACTATACCCTTGCCATCGAGCTTTATCATCCCTTTGCTCCGTTTCTCAATCTTTTGACAATGACCGCTGCCTCTGTAGTTCTACGAGAAGAAGTAGAATTGCATGGAACTGCTTTCGGAACACACCCTGCTGGAACAGGGCCGTTTATATTGAAGGAATGGAATCATCATAATCGTATTATTCTTGAAAAGAATCAACATTATTTTGGCAGCGAGCCCAAGATAGACGGTATTGTTTATAGAATTATACCTGAAGACCTGACCGCTGTGACTGAATTTGAGCTGGGCAACCTGGATGTTATTACTATTCCTTCATATGAATACACCAGATACAGAGATTCAAGGAAATGGAAAAACTATATTTCTTCCATCAGAGGATTGAACACATATTATCTCGGTTTCAATTGTTCGAAACGACCTTTTAAGAACCAGAGAATAAGGAGAGCAGTGGCGTACGCAATCGACAGGACGAAGATACTGGAAACGTTTTATGAAAACAGGGGAAGACTTGCCAGAGGGCCTATCCCGGATATTCTGAGAAACTGGAATCCTCCTGCGGAGCTCACATATGATCCTGAAAGGGCAATGAGAATGATAAAAGAAGAAGGCATGACAGGGAAGACCGTTAACTTCTACATATCATCAGATCAGGAAGTTATAGACATGGCAGAAATAATCCAGTCCTATCTTGTACGGAGTGGGCTGAATGTAAGAATAAATCAGCTCGAATGGAGCGCATATAAAGAAGCCTTGAACAAAGGTGAAGCAGATATCTTCTGGCTGAGTTGGTGGGCAGATTATGCTGATCCCGAAAACTTCCTTTACCCTCTGTTTCATTCATCCAATCATGGCGCAAGTGGCAACAGAACACGATATACGAATAAGAAAGTGGATCAACTGATAGAAGAAGGACAGAGAGCGGTGAACCCCTCTGAAAGAAACCGTTCCTATATGTTGGCAGAAAAGATCATAACAGAAGAAGCGCCGTGGGTCTCTTTCTGGCATAAGACAGACTTTAATGTAAGACAGCCGTATATAAAGAATCATAAAATCTTTCCCATATACAGTATGGACAAAGGGGTTGATATTTCATTTTGAAGGCATACATCCTGAAGAAACTGATACTGCTTGTACCAATGCTCTTTGGAATAACCTTCATTACCTTCACTTTTACAAAAGCACTTCCCGGAGATCCGGTATACACTCTTGTCGGGGAAAGGACAAGCCCTGAAATCATCGAAAAAGTTCGTGCCCGGATCGGAGCAGACAAAGGGATTATACATCAGTATTTCGGATATCTTTCGCTTCTTTTGAAAGGAGAAATGGGCAGATCCTATTATACAAACAGGGATGTGATGGATGATCTGATCAAGAAGTTTCCAAATACATTAAGACTTGCTGCCGGCGCAATGTTGATTGCAACGCCATTCGGGGTGCTGCTCGGTTTTATCTGTGCGATCAAAAAGAATAGTGCATCTGACAAAATCATATCTGTACTTTCTTTAACCGGTCTGAGTGTCCCGGTCTTCTGGAGCGGACTTGTACTCATGCTGCTTTTCAGTCTCAAACTGAATCTGCTTCCGCCGTCGGGAACGGGAAATATACGATATCTGATACTTCCGTCCATAACGCTGGCCCTTCCTGCCCTTGCAACTCTGGTGCGTGTCACAAGGGTAAGTGTCCTTGATGTCTTAAACATGCCATTTATCAGAACTGCACAGTCTAAAGGCATCAGAAAGATTCACTTAAACAGTGTCCATATTCTTAAAAATGCCTTAATCCCTGTTATTACAGTCTTCGGCCTTGAATTCGGCAGCTACCTGAACGGGGCTGTTCTTACGGAAACCATCTTCGGCTGGGACGGTATCGGCAGATTTGCTATGGAAGGAATAATAAAGAGGGACTACCCTGTAATTATGGGATGCATACTTGCAGGCACAATAGTATTTGTGATGATAAATCTGCTGGTGGATATCTTTTATCACGTTATCGATCCGCGTGTGAGGGTTCATGGGACTGACAGGTAAGCTTGCATCAGGAATACTTGTTTTCATTTTTGCTTTATCGGTATTTTCATCGATTATAGCCCCTCATGAACCGGATATGATCAATCTGGATGGTATAAAGCAACCTCCTTCCACTGAACATCTTCTGGGAACTGACAGTAAGGGGAGGGATATCTTTTCCAGAGTGCTGTACGGTGGAAAAATATCAATAAGTATTTCAGTTCTGGCTGCGATGCTTTCAATGGTATTAGGGCTTATTATAGGCGTGGTTTCAGGCTACTTCGGAGGAAAACTGGACACGGCGATGATGGCCGCTGTTGATCTTGTTCTTGCATTTCCTGCGCTGCTCCTTGCGATAGGAGTCTCTGTCCTGTTTCCCCCCGGCATCTACACAGTCATGATTGCACTTGCAGCAGCAGGCTGGGCATCATTTGCACGCTTAATAAGAGGTCATGTGATGGCTTTGAGGGAGTCGGCCTTTATTGAGTCTGCGCGGGCTGTCGGATGCAGTACTACGCGGATACTCTTTGTGCATCTCTTTCCCCAGTGTGTCTCTCTGGCTTTTGTTATGGCAGGTCTGAAGCTCGGCGGATACATCCTTACAGAAGCAGCACTGAGTTTCCTCGGGCTCGGGGCTCAACCGCCAACCGCGACATGGGGATCAATGATCAGCGCGAACAGAGTATTTATCAATTCAGCCCCATGGATGGTGCTCCCGCCGGGCATTATGATCGCTGTGACCGCCCTCTGCTTTAATCTCCTAGGCGATGATCTTCGGGACATGTTTGACAGAGCAAGAACAG
>JBFGJU010000156.1:0-5137 GCA_041577035.1 Thermodesulfovibrionales bacterium
ATCAGAGATGAGAGGATATCTTCAGGTATATCTTTTTCAATGAATTTTCTGATGCTTCTTCGCTCCCTGACCGCCTTTATAATGTTCATCTTCCCCTCATATGTTGCTGTTTATTATTTATAATAATCATCCTGCTCTATAGATATCACGAAGGGCCTGATTTGGCAAGATGTGTGACACTACCAAACAAATGAAATATGAATACGTAAGCAGAAAAAGATCACATTAATCAGCGATTAATCAAGTTCAGTGCAATATTTGTTCCCATGTCCTGTCCGTATCCAAGCTGAATCATGAGCATGGCAAGCGGCTCCAGGTAGCGTGCATTCTTCAAAGCACCGGCGTCACATGACTCAAAACCCGCATCAATAATGAGCTTCGATACAGTGTGCTTGGCTTCACTATCATCCCCACAGTAAAACATCGTTGGTTTTCTCGTGCCGAACAGCCGTGAATCTGAATGGTATACGTCCGCAAACACCGTATTGAATGCTTTCACGACCCTTGCACCGGGAATGCGCTTGGCAATCTCTTCCGCTGCTGAAGTAACATGCCCGACAGCGAGATTGCTCAGATCCTTCTTTATCGGATTGGTACAATCTATCACAATTTTGCTGTCCATATTTCCGGCAGACGTAAGGGCCTCTTCAACAGACTCCCAGACGACCGAAAGCAGAATCACCTCACTTTTTCTTACTGCCTCCTGGATATCGGCCGAAGACGCATTTGGCACTATGGTTGCCATCCTCTTCAGTTTCGCAGCGTCCCGTGAATAACAAAATGTAATATGATGCCCCTTCTGGGCCCAAATCCTGCCAAGTCCGCTGCCAATCTTTCCCGGACCTATAATACCGATATTCATTACCAGATGCTCCTCATATTGCTCTCCCCATTCTATAGAAAATGTACCATCTTATTCCTGTTTTATCAACCAGAATATACATTCACTGTTCTCTGGTTGTTTGATGTTATTCTGACGTACTTCAGACCATACAATCATCCGGACAAGCTGAACCTCCGTGTTACCTGCAGTATATTCCCGTCCTCATATATAATGCTCATCCCGGTCATTGCGAAATACTTTTGTGCCTGCTATAGTATTACCCAATTCTCCAGGAAATTGTGTTTCGTGATAAAGGAGAAACGAGCCATGCAGAGAGAGCAATGGAAAAGCCAGGTTGGATTCCTTATGGCCGCAATCGGCTCTGCCATTGGTCTCGGGAACATCTGGCGATTTAGTTATCTGGCATACGAGCACGGGGGCGGGGCCTTTCTTATTCCTTATGTGATCGCACTCTTAACCGCCGGCATTCCACTCCTGATCCTTGAATTTGGCATAGGGCACGAGCGAATCGGTTCCGCTCCGCTGGCCTACCACAAAATAAAGCAGAACTGGGAATGGCTGGGGTGGTGGGCAGTCATTTTTGTGATGTTCGGGATTGAGCTGTACTATACCGCTGTTATTTCCTGGTGCATAAACTTCCTGAACCTTTCTTTTGATCTTGGCTGGGGCGACGATCCGAATACGTTCTTTTTCAAAGAGTTCCTTTCATTAAGCGATGGACCTTCCCGTGTCGGAAATGTGCGCACGCCTGTTCTTATAGGTCTGGTTATCGTTTGGTTTCTTAACTGGCTGATTATATACAGGGGGGTGCAGAAAGGCCTTGAACTTGCGAACAAAATATTCATGCCTCTGCTTTTCGTGCTTACCGCTATCCTTTTCTTCTGGTCTATCACGCTTGATGGGGCACTGACCGGTATGAAAGCCTATCTCATGCCGGATTTTTCAAAGCTTCTGAACCATAAAGTCTGGGTAGATGCATACAGCCAGATCTTCTTCACCCTCTCGCTTGGTTTCGGAATCATGATAGCATACGCAAGTTATCTTCCGGCGAAGGCAAATATCACGAAAAGCGCCATTCTGACGGGGTTCATCAATAGCGGCTATTCGCTGTTTGCGGGCTTTGCGGTCTTTTCGGTGCTCGGCTTTATGGCCACAACTCAGCAACAGCCCATATCCGAGGTTGTCAGCCAGAGCATCGGGCTCGCATTTGTTGCATATCCCAAGGCTATCAGTCTGATGCCTGCAGGAAATGTGTTTGGTGTCATCTTCTTTCTCTGTCTTGTTGTGGCCGGACTGTCTTCCTCAATATCGATTGTTGAAGCCTTTACATCAGCAGTTGTCGACAAGTTTGGCCTGGAGAGGAAAAAAATAGTCACCGTAATTTCCATAGTCGGTTTTCTCGGTTCAATACTATTTACAACCCAGGCAGGTCTTTTCTGGCTGGATATCGTCGACCACTTTTTGACGCACTATGGTCTTGTTGTTGTCGGCGTATTCGAATGCATTCTTGTAGGATGGATATTCAGAATAACGATCTTGAAGAAACATATAAACAAAATATCAACCTTCCAGCTAGGTAAACGGTGGACATTCCTGATCAGATATTTTGTTCCTATTGTCTTAGGGATTATACTCGTTATAGATATTTTCCGGGAAGTCAAACAGCCATATGAAGGTTATCCGTGGACATCGATCCTGATATTAGGTGTCGGCTGGATCCTCGGTACCGTAATAGTTTCCATCTGGTTTGCCTCGAAGCCCTGGAAGACCGAACAGCATAAAGCTTCCAGCCGCGGAGAAGAGTAAGTCTTTCGATTAATGAGGAAGAGGACATACCATAATGTTGACTTTAATTATCAGTCTTTGCATAGCAGATGAGCGCCCATTCTTGACGACCTAAATATCTTTGTCAGTGTATTGAGCAGTCATGGAAATCCGCCCTGGAAATATCTCATTGAAAGATGCATCGTGTGTTTATAGTGCATTAAAGTGACCATTCATGTTATAGTTATGATCAGACGTAAATAAAACAAAGAAACGGAAGTGCAGTCGAGCTGGGAAATCCTTTTGGCTTTATTGCAGCCGGGAGGATTTAACTAGTGAGTTTTGAAGAATTTGGTTTAAACGCGAGTATTTTGGCAGGTATCAGGTCCTTAGGTTACACGACACCAACCCCCGTTCAATCAAAGGCAATCCCCAACACATTACTAGGGCATGATGTTATGGGTCTCGCACAGACAGGAACAGGTAAAACAGCGGCATATGTTCTGCCCATGCTTAACCGTCTTAATAACGTGTCCCGCGGGACAGGCAGCACCGCTCGCAAGAAGGTACGTGCATTGATTGTCGCTCCAACGCGTGAACTGGCGGATCAGATAGATAAGGCTATAAAGGCAATGGGTAAAAGAACTCCATTCAAAAGCATGGCAATATATGGCGGAGCATCTTTCACCAATCAGGAGAATAAACTGCGTAAGGGAGTGGACATTATTGTCGCTTGCCCGGGCCGCCTACTGGACCACATCAATCAGGGAAAAGCAGACCTTTCCTCTGTGGAGATGCTGGTGCTGGACGAGGCCGACCGCATGCTGGACATGGGTTTCATTCCGGATATCAGGAAGATACTCAGGCATGTCCCTGGAAAAAGGCAGACGCTTCTTTTCTCGGCCACCATGCCGGATGACATACGTACATTGACAAAACAGATAATGAACCGGCCTGTGATAGTGCAGGTAGACCATAGCATGCCCGCTAAGACCATATCGCATGCGTTATATCCCGTGGCGGAACATCTGAAGACGACCTTTTTGATAAGGCTCCTCAGAGACATCGAATCAAAGTCCGTGCTCGTATTCACACGCACCAAGCACCGGGCCAAGCGTGTAACTGACAGGCTCCAGAGAGATGGCTTCAAGGCCACTCCACTGCAAGGCAATATGACGCAGGGGAGGCGCCAGGAATCACTTAGTGGTTTTAGAAACGGTAAATACCGCATTCTCGTGGCAACCGATTTAGCGGCCAGGGGTATGGACATTTCAAGCATTTCTCATGTGATCAACTACGACATGCCTGATACGGCCGATGCTTATACGCATCGTGTAGGCAGAACAGGCAGAGCAGCACGCACAGGGGAGGCATTTTCTCTTGTGACACAGGCTGATAAGTCTACGGTGCAGAGTTTTGAGCGTACCATGGGAATTGAGCTGGTCATTCGTGAGCTTGAGGGGTTTGACTATAATATGCCGGCTTCCAGGAAACAGGTCTCGGCTTTTGGTCATAACACTTCTCCACGAAAGCAGGCGGCCGCTCCATACGGCAGGAACAGATCCTCTCATTACAGGTCTCGCCGCAGGGCATCATAGAGCCGCCCCCCTAACCTATTTGCATTGCATAGGACCAGCTTTAGCTGGTCCTTTTTTATGTCCTTGGCATGAAGATCAGCATGGGAAATCAACGTTTGAAATTAGAAATTGTTTTCAGGCCCACCACACCACAAGGTGGGTAAGCCCTGCCTGCCGGCAGGCGGGCTTGACAATCGACATTATTATTGCTTCCTTTCTATACTGTTGATCGAAAAGCACCTCAAAAGAGCTTATATTTCAAACTAAAATCAACAAATCCAGCATATTGTCTGAGGCCTATTTAATGATTAACATCATATGAAATTTCTGATAGAATAATTGTAGGGGTTTTTGCTTATTCATTTCCTTTGAGGAGCACATAAGATTCTTAATGTGCTATTTAGCATAAATCTACAACACGGACAGAAGAAAAGGAGGTAACCATGGCAGGAACGTTTGATTTTAAAAAATCAAGTGACGGACAATTCTTTTTTAATCTAAAATCGAGTAACGGAGAGATCCTTCTCCAAAGCGAGCGGTACAAGGCAAAGAGCGGGGCTGAAAACGGTATTAAGTCTGTAAAGATTAATGCACCAAATGACGCTCGATTTGACCGCAAGACAGCTACAAACGGGAAGCCGTATTTTGTTCTCAAGGCTGCCAATGGAGAAATCATCGGAACCAGCGAGATGTATTCATCAGAATCATCCCGTGACAATGGAATTGAGTCAGTCAAAACAATGGCGCCTGATGCAGACATTAACCATTTGATATAAAAACCTCTTATTGATTTCATGATCATGCTGCAGTGTTTGTAAAATAAGGCAAGGTCCGTCTCATGGATGGGCCTTGCTTTATAATTCCTGGACCAAGCGGGAAATACTTTGATTTTGTATAATTCTAGGATGCACAAAAAATATGTATTTTGTAATTTATAATGCTCATATTTTCA
>JBFGJU010000157.1:0-5134 GCA_041577035.1 Thermodesulfovibrionales bacterium
GTGTACAACCGGCAAGATGTCCATTTCTATTGAGCCAGATCCGTGTTCCTTTGAGACAGGAAATATCATGAATAATGGTGTCTTTTGAAAGGTCAAACGATGACAGTTTGCCGTTATCATGGATGCAGACATCACTACCGGATGAAATGGAAAAACCTTCGATAATCATGTCCCGGGATACCGTTGCCTTAAAAAGTGTGCCCGTATCGTGGAAAAAGAGTGTTGTGCCGGCCAGAGCAGGGATTTTCTGCACAGCATAATCTTCTGCAAGCGTGCACATAACGAGTTTTCCACTGCTGTTTAATTCAATCTCAGTTTCTTTCCTGCACGGAATACCCTCTATGACAGTATCCTGAGAAATTCTGCAGCGCCACAAGCGACCCTCGTCATTGAAGCCGACGATCGAGCCTGCAGCGAAGGAAATTCCCTCAATAACAGCTGCTTTTGAAAGCTTGCAGGAATGTATGCGTGTCGTGCCTTGAAATCGTACAACAGAGTCTTTCAGGCAGGGAATAGTATCATGCGTGAGGTCCTGCGCCGCCGGGACCCTGTTCTCTGTATAACGCCTTGATGGAATCATTCTTCACATCCTCGAGCATACTTTTTTTTGCAGATTCAAGCCGATCGACGGAAACACGTAATTGAGCGGACAATTCGTTAAGAGTTACATTCTTGGTGAAATGCTCTTCTGCGATGAGTACTTTTAACATATCCTCGATTATATTTTGCCTGAGCTCATCATCCTGAATCTCCAGAGCGTCACAGGCGCTGTCAAAATCAAGACCCTGAGCCAGCCCTTCACGGATTTTTGCGGTGGCTTTCTCATACGCCTTGTCGGTTTCTGTTTTAAAAGCATCATCCGGCAGTCCTTCATACCATGCCTCGGTCATACGAGCTCCTTTTCCTCTGAATATCGGATTAGTCTTACCGGTATCCTATCATACTATCCGCCTTAAAATGAATTAAAGAATTGCCTCATGACAGCATCTCATGACTACTTTTTTTGTTTCAGTAATGATGTCTGAACGGGCGAGTAGCCGGAGATCATGGGGCCGACCCGAGGGGCCATCTTCGGGGGTAGTAATAATACAGACGATATTCTACAATAGGGACAGAAACTTCGTGTAACATGAATAAAGCGTATACATGCAGGCTGAAATGAATCCCGGAGACAGCACGATCATAAACAAGGCAGGTGAGTCGGAACTTCCGTGGTGGTACCGTCCTCAGTACCGGCTTCTCATCATTCTCCTTATTTTCGGTATTGGCTTGGCATTGTCTTTGTATTTTTTTTACAGTGCAAAGGCGCATGCGCAGGAAAAGACGGTCTTTTCTTTTCAAAAGAAAAGCAGAGAATATATTGATGCATTCCAGGATGTTTTACAGCATAATGAGCATGAACTTGATGCGCTTCATGCCTTTTTTCTTGGTTCTGAAAAAGTTGAGCGGCATGAATTTAGTGCGTTCGTAAATCATCTCCTGTTCCATAATCCTGCTATAAAGGCGCTTGAATGGATACCCCGTGTGCCGGTTCACATGCGTGATGAGTTCGAGAAAAAGGCTATCGGCGCTGGTATCACGGATTTTGAAATCAAACAGATGGCGGGGCAGGTTATCATGATCAGGGCAGGGGAACGGGATGAATACTTCCCGGTATTTTATGTTGAGCCCCTTGAAGGAAATGAACAGGCCCTTGGATTTGACCTTGCCTCAAACAGTGTGCGGCGTGAGGCCCTTGAAAGAGCACGTGACACAGGACTGCCCATTGCTACAGCAAGAATCACACTCGTGCAGGAGAAGGAACAACAGTTTGGATTTCTTATCTTTCATCCGGTTTACGAGCATAAAGAACAGCTCGGGACAATCGATGACCGCCGCAGATATCTAAAAGGATTTGTACTGGGTGTCTACCGGGTTGGTGAAATGTTTGAAAAGGCCGTTGCTGAGTTCGATCCGTTTGGTATTGATGTGTACCTTTTTGATCAGTCTGCTCCTGAAGGCAGCCGTTTTCTTTACGTTCATCCTTCGCGGACGAGAACAGAACCGATTAAAACGGTCATGACAGAGGCAGACGTCAGGAAGGAATTCCATTATGCCGGAACTATCGATGTCAGCGGAAGAAAATGGGTGTTGATATTAACGCCCGGTCCGGGGTTCTTTTCGTTACAGGAGTCCAGCGTTGCGTGGATTGGACTTGCTGCCGGAATACTCTTGTCCGCTATCCTGGGCGGGATTGTTATGCTTGTCCTTGATCATTCAGCTGCGACGCGGCTGCATGCTTTTGATCTGGAAAAAGAGGTGTTGGAACGCAGGAAAATCGAGAGCAAGCTGTCCAGACTGGTCAAACGCCTGGAAGTGCTTGTACGGATTCAGAAGGCCATTGTTGGAGCAGGGACTTTGGAAGAAATTGCCGGGATAGTGACAGAAAGCGTCGCAGAGCTTGTGCCCTCTGAACGGAGCAGTGTTGTAGTATTTGATCTTAAGAAGAATATGGCACGAGCCCTTGCAGTTTCTACCGGTGGTGAAACACAGTTGGGGACTGAATACGAGTGTTCTCTTGATGATTTTGGCGTATCCGAAGATCTCAGAAACGGAAAGGTCAGTATTCAGAATGATCTGGCATCAGCTGGAGAAGAGATGACTAAGACAGACAAGATGCTCTATGATGAAGGTATCCGTTCATATATCAATGCACCGCTAATGTATGAGGGCAGGCTGGTCGGCTCTCTGAATATCGGCAGGAGCAGATCAGAAGTATGGAGCGATGAAGATATCTATGTGGCTGAAGATGTCGCCAGTTCGCTTGCTGTTGCAATCAAGAGCAAAGAAACAGAAAAAAGCCTCATCGACTCGGAAAAGAAATTCAGGAGTATATATGATTCTGCCATGGACGGCATGCTGGTTGCAAATGCTAAAACAAAGAACTTTATATCAGGAAACACCATGATCTGCACTATGCTTGGATATAGTCCTGATGAGATAGTGCGTCTCCGTGTTAATGATATCCACCTTGAAAAAGACCTGCCATATGTGATTGATCAGTTTGAAAAACAGGTGCGGGGTGAAATTCCAATAGCTGAAAACATCCCGGTAAAAAGAAAAGACGGCAGTATTTTTTATGCTGATATCAGTGCTTCAGCAGTAATACTGGAAGGAGAACAATATCAGGTAGGCATCTTCAGAGACATCTCTGCAAGAAAACAGGCAGAAGAAGCATTGCGGAATGAAAGGGACAGGGCTCAAGCATATCTTGATGTCGCCGGGGTTATGCTCCTCGCGATCGGTGTTGACGGAAGAGTCAAACTTATCAATAAAAAGGGATGTGACATATTGGGCTGCTCTGAAGAAGATGTTATAGAAGAAAACTGGTTTGATTTGTTTATCCCCATGCATGAGAGAGAAAATATACGGAATGGGTTCAATAAGATCATTGGAGGAGAGATAACGCAATGGGAATATCATGTGAATCCGATTGTGACAAGGAATGGTCAGAAAAAAATCATTGCCTGGCATAATGTCCTGTTAAAAAATGATCAGGGGGACATTATAGGCACGTTGAGTTCCGGTGAGGACATAACCGAACGCCGGCGGCTTGAAGAACAGTTGCAGCATGCCATGAAAATGGAGGCTGTCGGGCAGCTTGCAGGGGGCGTAGCCCATGACTTTAATAATATCCTCACAGCGATTATCGGATATGGTAATCTTTTGCAGATGAAAATAGGAGAAGATAACCCGCTGCGAACGCATGTGGATCATATCCTTGCGTCAGCTGAACGGGCAGCGGATCTGGTGCAGAGTCTTCTGGCATTTAGCAGAAAGCAGATAATTAACCCGCAGCCCATGAATCTTAACGAGGTTGTTGAAAGGATTGAAAGACTGCTGTCGAGAGTGATAGGTGAAGACATTCAGTTGGAGATCGCCCTTGCAGCAGAGGAGATTCGTATTCTGGCTGATGCAGGCCAGATCGAGCAGGTCATTATGAATATGGCGGCAAATGCCCGTGATGCCATGCCGGACGGAGGTCAACTGACCATAAAAACAGGTCTTTCAGTGATTGACGAAGATTATGCCGCTTCACACGTTTTCGCGAAACAAGGCGCATTCGGAGTCCTTACCATAGAAGATACTGGCTCTGGAATGGATGAAGCCACCAGAATACGGATCTACGAGCCATTTTTCACAACAAAAGAGGTCGGCAAAGGTACAGGGCTTGGTCTATCAATAGTGTACGGTATTATTGAACAGCACGAGGGTTTTATTGATGTTTCGAGTAACCCGGGAAAGGGTGCTGCATTCAGGATATATCTACCTATCAGCAGGCTGGAAGCAGGGCATAGTGAAGATGAAAAAAAGCAGCCTGAAGAGATTGGAGTAACACATCCGGCTACGGAGACTATTCTTCTTGCAGAGGATGATGAACGGGTCAGAAAGCTCATAAAAGATATTCTTGAACACCGCGGATACAACGTTATCATGGCAGAGGATGGAGACGATGCCCTTGTGAAATTCAACGAGAACCAGGCACGGGTGCAGTTGCTTCTTCTTGATGTGATCATGCCCAAGAAAAACGGCAAAGACGTGTATGATGAAATTAGCAGGATAAAGCCGGGGATCAAGGCCTTGTTTCTCAGCGGTTATACGTCTGATATCATACATAAGAAAGGGATTATCGAAGACGGCCTGAGCTTTATTATGAAGCCTGTCTCGATAAAAGACCTTCTGGATAAAGTCAGGGCAGTCCTCGAAGCGTAACCACGAAAGACAGATTGAGGCCCAGGTTAAGGTTAAGACTAAAAGAAATGCACAGCGCAAAGCGCCCTATGCGCTTAGTTGTTCTTTTAATCTCTCTGCAACAGCGTCTATAAATTCTTCGGTGTGTGCGAATGACTTAACAGGGGGATCGGCAATCAACATTAAATCCTTTGTCATAATGCCGCTTTCTACGGTCTCGATAACAGCCTTTTCGAGGGTCCGGGCAAAACGAATAACCTCAGGGGTATTGTCAAGCTCCCCCCTTGTTGCGAGTGCGCCTGTCCACGTGAAGATAGAAGCGATAGAATTCGTGGACGTCGTATTACCTTTTATGTGCTCGTAATAATGCCGCACAACCGTTCCATGCGCTGCTTCGAACTCA
>JBFGJU010000158.1:0-5124 GCA_041577035.1 Thermodesulfovibrionales bacterium
ATGCTGTACGCGTCAAGGGCAACCTCGTCAAGACCGGCAATAATAGTATCCTCGATCGAAACATCAGAAAGATTCCCGCCAGTAGGGCCGTTTCTGACCAGCACCCGCGTGGCATCCGTAATGGTCAATGTCGGTCGGACAGCAGCGGCAAGGTCTGCGATTGACCTGTTGATTTCCTGATGGAGTCGGTTCCTGCGACCACCGAGAATGCCGTACCAGTTCTTCATGGCAATCGTACACCTGCTGAGTGAATGATGTTTCACAACAGGAAGATTAATAACCTTGTCAGCCTCATGGTAAAATCTGCTCACCGGCCATACCTGAAGGATCTGTCCTTTCAGATCAGTGAGGACAAAATCCTTTTCTGTGGTGAATCTGATAGTCCCGCCTGCCTGCTTTACTGCTGATTCAATGCCAGACCGGGCGAAACTTCTGTATGGATCATTGATCGAAACATCAGTTACCCAGACACGGGCGGCCCCGGCTGTGCGGCACTGCTTGACAACAGCAGCGACCAGTTCAGGATTTGTGTTCGCCGCCTGTTCAGGCTGCCTGTCCCAACCCGCATTCGGTTTGATCAGTACCGTGTCACCCGTACTGATGAACCGGGACATGCCCCCCAGCTTCTCTACAGCCGCATGGGTCATCTGTTCAACATTCTTTCCACGGACTATGACCATTGAAGGGTATTCTGCAGAATCAGCCACACGAAAATTCTTAAGCGTTAAGATTCTTTCAGTTCTGCGGCGGAGCGGGTCCCTGCTGTAGAATACATATCCCCAGACCCCGGCGCCCGCGGCAATACCGCAGGTCACGGCTGTTTTCAGGAGAAACTGCCGCCGGTTCAGCATAGGCTCGGTTGAATTATGTTTTGAAGCCATTCAGTTTTGCCCGCTCATAACCCGTTTGAACATTCTTAAGAGCCTCTTTTCCCGTCGCCTGAAATCTGAATTGAGACAAGGAACTGATCGAGTATTTCTTTATCAACGTCTCCGAATATTCCGAAGAGAGCACCAGAAGCAGGTATAAGATACCAGTCCCCTTCATAGGGATCAATTACCCTGTAGATATTCAGCGAGTCATGCTTCATAACAGAATACCCAATATCAGATTCGCGAAAAAAAGCAAGATACGATGCAACAAGCGCCTTTACGTCACTGGCAGTGCCCAGAAAGAGAAATACCTGTGCTGTTTTTCCGTCTATCTGATATTCACGCTCTACAACATTATGCACAAAGTCGAGTCCACGGTAGTCCTCTTTTATAAACCTCGTCGCAACGACAGTGCCAACGGCCGGCAGGCGTGAAAATGCAGATAATGGTTCTATTGACGAACCAAGAGAACGATTGATGCTTACGGCAAAAAGATCAAGGGGAACTGTTTCATCATAGGCCGCGATCTTAACATAATATCTGCCGCTTGCAAAACTCATCCCCTGCGGTGTACGGGCGCCCATAATGCCGTCCTGAACAGAAGATAAAGCGTCACCAGTTTCATCAGCAAGAACGCCAAAGGCCTGGATGTCTTTTCCCATGTCATAAATATCCACAACAGCATCGGGCTGAGCCGGTTCAGACCCGGTTTTTACATATTCACCAACAGCAAGCCGAATAAAACCTGCTGACAGAAAATATTCTGCGTGACCGTTTACATATTCATAGAGATTCTCTTTTGAATAGAGGCGCACCTGTCCGGATCTGCTGAACCCTTCTATGTTGCGGGGGAAAAAGGCTATTTCTTCTCCTGTGCTGATATCCGAGGATGTAAACTGCAGCAATGCAGGATCGTATGTCTGCCCTTCTCTATAAACGATAAAGGCGATTATCGGGAGGAAGGCCAGCAGTATGAACCGGTTTATTGGTGCGGATACCATTTATACGGTAAATGTCAGGGTTTTATGCGCTTCCCGTAACAGGTCGCTGACCGGCAATCCATAGGGGCAGGCTGAAACACACCGTTCATTCTCACAGGTGAAACACTGTTCAGCACAATCCTGTAATCCTGCGTATGATTTCATGGCATGTTTTTCCATGCCATAATCACTAAAGTACATCTGATACCGCAGAGTCGTTGCGATCGAAACGCCTTCTGGACAATCGGATTCACACTCATTACATCCGGTCCTGCAGTACAGCTTCCCATAGTGTCTGGCATACTGGTCAAGGACTTTCCGGTCTGACGCTGTTAACGGCTCTCCTGAGGCGGTAAGGTAGAGGTCCAGATCCGAGACCCGTTTGATCGTAATAATCAGGCCATTTACCTCAGGATGGCTCAGCACCCACTTGAATGCCGCTGGTTCAAAGGCACTACCCATACTGTCAAAATCCATATCCTTGGCACCGGCAAGCGTTTTCATCGCAATGATACCAACACCTCTTTTCTTTGCCTCCTTCAGGAGGTTAGGAATGCGGGGGAACTTCAAAAAATTAAAAGACGGCATAATCATGTCATACTGCCCTGATTGTACGGCTTCTAAGAGGAGGGACTCCATGTTGTCGGGGCCGTGGGACGAAACTGCAAGAAATCTTATTTTTCCTGTCTTTTTAAGGTCTTGTACAGCAGAAAACAGCTCATCGTTCAAGAGGCGTTTCATCTCCTCATTTTTGCTCTTGCTTTGTTCACCAATCGCATGAACAAAGCAGAAATCAAGATAATCTGTCTTCATTCGGGACAGACTTCCTTCAACTGCCTTGATATAATCCGGCTTTTTGCTTCCCGCGGAAAGATGACCGGGGTATGAATAGGGCACACAGAATTTTGAAGCGATGATAATCTTGTCCCGCTGGATCTTTTTCATGGCCCCGCCAATATATTCTTCTGCAGAACCATAATCCGGCGCCGTATCAAAATAATTGATCCCCCGGTCTATTGCGCGCAGGATCATGGAAGAAGACGGCAGCCCTCCCGTTCCATATGAGATGTCGCTCATTTTGAGTCCGGTCTTGCCGATCTCCTGATACCGCCGGACTTTTGGTTTTTCTTTTTCTGCGGTCTGCGCCGCAAGGGGGCCTGCTGCAATAGCCGCGGCGGTAACTGCAGATGTTTTTAAGAAGTCACGGCGTTTCATGATATTAACCTCCTCTAAAACCGGTTTCGAACAAATAAATTATCATTAATGAAAATACACTGCGCCGGAAATCAGTTAGGGCCTGAAACCCTGTCGTCGTTTCACCCCTTTCAATTCATCCTATCATATGGCTTTTCATTAAGCAATGTGATAGGATGAATTGATTCAATGCAGGAAAATACAGTTTTGAAATAAAGATTGGATCATCATACTGATGGAGGTGAAGAATCAGTATGGATTAGTCAATGAGTTCTTTCTTTAGTACAACGGGAGCAGGTAATGTGACAAACCTGCATTATTATAGAAATATTCAGGCCAGCGCGTTTAGACTGGTACGGCACATCATGTGTCTAATACTGCACGTACTTTTTGAGCAATAACATTTGGTGTGACGGGTTTATGCATAAAAGACTCACCCGATTGCTGTATGCCATACTGCTGTATCCTTTCATCTGCGTACCCTGACATGTAGAGAACCTTAACCTTTGGTATCCGGGACTTTATACGTTCAATCACAGCTTTACCATTCATGCCCGGCATGATAACATCAGTTATTAACAGATCTACTGTTCCTTTATAGAGCCTCATTTTTTCCACGGCAGCATGGCCACTCTGTGCCTCGAACAGTTTGTACCCAAGCGGCTCCAATGTGTCTACGATAAGCTTTCTGACATTCGGCTCATCATCAATAACAAGAACCGTTTCAGTGCCTGAGAGTAAGACGTTATCCTTATCAGACTCTTTGTCGGCAACGTCTTGTTCATCAATAAGGGGGAAATATATTCTGAATGTAGTTCCTTCCCCCGGTACGCTGTCAACCGTAATATGTCCCTTGTGCTGTTTCACAATGCCGAATACCGTTGCCAGACCCAATCCTGTTCCCTTGCCGACTTCTTTGGTTGTAAAAAATGGTTCAAAGATCTTTTCCCTGGTTTCTTCTGAAATGCCTGATCCGTTATCTGCAAATGAAAGCACAAGGTATGAACCAGGTTTTAGACCTGAAGCCATGCGGGCGAATTTCTCATCAATCGTCTTCTCTGACGTATCAATGATCAGTTTTCCGCCGGCAGGCATTGCATCTCGTGCATTGACTGCGAGGTTCATGATGACCTGCTCAATCTGAATTGGATCTGCTTTTATCAGCCGGTTTTTTCCATGGGCCTTGATTTCGATCTCAATATCTTCACCGATCATTCTTGAAAGAATCTTTGCCATATTTGTAACTGTTGATTCCACGTTTACATTCTGCATATTCAGAATCTGTTTTCTGCTGAAGGCAAGGAGCTGTTTGGTAAGTTTTGCGGCTTTTTCTCCGGCATCTCTTATCAGGGTGAGATTTTCTGCTGTTGGATTGTCATCTGGCAGCTTCATGAGAGAGAGCTCACTATAACCGATAATTGTTGTGAGTAAATTATTGAAATCATGTGCTATGCCCCCGGCAAGACGGCCGACAGACTCCATTTTTTGGATCTGTAAAAACTGTGACTGGAGGTCTTCCTGTTCCTTTTCTGCTTTTTTCAGTTCTGTTATATCTCTGACTATGTGAATTAAGCCGATAATATTATTGTTTTTATCGTAACGCGCTAATGCCTTGATTTCGATATGCCGGCCTATATGGGGTTCAAATAATCGCATTGAGCAGGGATTCCCTGTCTTTAGCGTATCACAGCTGGGACAGCCTTCAGGAGGCTGATCAGTCCCATGGTAAGAGGCAAAACACTTCTGGCTGTTAATAACAGAATAAGGTAGTTTCAGCAAATCCTCAGCAGCTCTATTGGCACGAATAATATTGAAATCCTTGTCATGTATTGTTATTGCGTCATTGATCGTATTAAAGCTGTCCTCCCAGTCGTTTTTCGCCCTCATGACAGAATCCTGCATTTTCTTGACCTCAGTTATATCCGTTAAAAGCAAAACAATTCCACTTATCTCACCCGCGTCATTTAAAATTGGATCGGCTGAAACAAAAAGCCAGATATCCATTGATACGATGTGTACTTCGGCTTCTTCATGCTTTTTTGAATCTTTAATGTGCTGCACAGGCCAGATATCCCGGG
>JBFGJU010000159.1:0-5117 GCA_041577035.1 Thermodesulfovibrionales bacterium
TAAGCTCACTGAAGATGCCGTAATACAGGGCATGGTATACAAAGCGGGTGATGTTCTCCTGTTCGACGAGACCGGCTGGCTGGCAGAAACAACAAGAAATCCTCTGGAATGAGAGAACGTTCCTCAGTTAACAGTTTCTCAGTTGACAGTTGAAGACTGACGGCCTCCTTTTAACGAATCACGAATTGCGGTTTTTAAGTTCAAGGTTCAACGTTCAAGGTTCACTCCTTACTCTTTCTCACTGCGCTATGCGTTTCTTCTTTTCCTTATCCTCAGACCTATCTCGTCTCTGATACTATAATTTCGTTACCTTTCTTGCTTGCCCAAGGAAATGGGTGTCGTCTGTGCTCTGCGCAGCGGCATACGTTAAATCCTCTCTTCCCTACATTGGAAACATCAAGAAGATGTTTTCCAACGTAACCCAAAGAAGGGCACCCGGGAAACTTTCTTAACTCTAAGGTGATCATATCTTGCCATTAGCCTTTTGCCTGTCTTTTTCTGCCTTTTACTCATTGCTCAGTACTCAGCACTTATTGTTTTTTTCTGTCTGTCCTTTTCTCTTCCTTTACCTGTGTATTTCTTATGTGTATCCGAAAAACTGCATCATCTCACCGGCAATCTCGTGAAATTCGCGGTCCTGGGTCTCTGTCCACTGTTCTTTAGGAGGAAATGAGAATGATGGATTCGCATTAAACTGTTTTTCTGACAATCCCCTGTCTTTTAATTTCATATCAGTGAACATCTCAAGTGAATCAAGCACCTCAGTGCTCTGGATCTGTTCCAACTTCACCATAAGCTTCTGCCGGTCTGGTACTGGCCTAAACCCTTCAAGGGCCTTCTTGTTTCTCCAGTTCCAGATCCACGCGGTCCTCTGAAGGGGATTCAGGGTGTCCCACATATTAAAATACGGATCATTCCTGAAGGGAACCATACCGATAAGTCTTTTCTCGTGCCAGTTGCGGCTTATTGCCGATCTGACGAAGTCCTTGCCATTCCTGACCGTGAATATGAATTTAACTGACTGATTCAGGGCATATACGGCATCAATAAAATGGATGTACAGATTTGACGCGTCAATAAAGGATTCCGGATCAATTCCCTGATGAAGGTCCATGATCACCTTAATCCGCCTTTCCAGTGAATCAAATGGGTCTGCGTGAATGTCTGTTTTCAGAAAATACGCGTCAAGAATATAATTCGCCCGAAACTCATGATGCCCTTTGAACATCTTTGCCAGTGTTTTCGTTCCTGATCTTCCTGTCCCCGTAATGATGAGCATTTCTAAAGCGTTTCCCGTATAATTTTTTACTATACCAGACAACGCGTTTTCCGCACAAAATCGACAGCAGCCTGGAAACATCATTCTGTTCGAGCGCATTCCGGATGCCGCTGGAGAGAAGAAATCATTTCCTGCCTTCCGCGTATCCAAATGAGGGCTGTTTATTTTAAACTATACCTCCATAAAGAATAGAGGCAAGGAGACTATCATGGGCACGGGGAAAAAACGAATAGACAACATGATGCAATCGGTTCTAACGTTTGTTCGCGAACATCATAAGGACGATATAGAAAAGGCATATGCCTTTTTCTGGGATGAAGATGATCCTACAGATTTTTTGAGAGGGACGGCACTTCAGTTAGGATTTACAAATTTTGAGGACTGGCTCGTTATAGATTACAAAGTAACGAAAAACAAAGAAACATTCCTTGATATCTTTAGAAAATGCACTGATACTCTGACCGATGATGATCTGTCCATAATAGAACAGATAAAGGCATCGGTCCTCAGCCTCTACGAGGTGATGTCCGTCTCGAAAGACAGGAAGGTGCGTGTGAGGGATCTTCTCCTCGGTGAAGAGCACGATCTTCGCGACAAAATCCTTTCAAAAGGATTAAAACAAGGAGATATTTTTGCGGCCCGTCTTCTGCTGATCGACGGGAGTCAGGTCATGAGCGGCAGTGTATATCCTTTCAGCGCGGGGTTTAAGAAGAAAGTGCTTGAGTTATTGGACAAGCAGTTTAAGAGATACAGAAAAAATGTTGATGCAGATGGTACGATGCAGACTTTTCTTAAGAATTACGGCGACCTTTTCAATATCATTTGGGTCAAATGCATTGTTGAGAGTTCACACGGCAAGGCGTAACATACGATAGCTTTTTATGTGGGTAGTGTGCTTCATTATCATATGCTCATGAAAAAAGATTACTCTTCACTCCCAGCGCTTGGAATCATTTCATATTCCGACTTCTATGATAAACCCGAAAAGAAGGTCTGGGGTGATTACTGGTTCAAGAAGAACCTTATCGCGACCTTTGAAGAACTCGGTTATCCTGTTGACAACAGCAGTCCGAAAGTCAGGCTGCATCTTTTTGGCGAGCCGGTTCACCAGACCTTTTCAGATACCTATAATATTCTCTGGCTACACAGTCATCCTGACTGGATTACACCAGAGATTCTGAGAAAATATCAAAAAATATATTGCATATCATCACATTTCACAAAAAAAATCACAACTATGGGATTTCAGGCGGAATATCTGATGATCCCTACGCATATGAAACCACTGATTCGGGAAAAAAGCCGTGACATCGTCTTCATAGGCAACACAAAGAAAAATACCCTTCGGCCTGTCATTCGGGACCTGGGACGTCCTCCGTACCGGGTCACGGTTTGGGGATGGGGATGGGATGGCCTCATTCCGGCCAACTGGTATGGGGGAATGTATTATGAAAACAACAGGCTGAATGAACTCTATGCGTGCTCAAAGATTGTTCTGAACGATCATCACGAAGATATGAGGAGAGAAGGATTTATCAACCCCCGAATTCTCGATGTCCTCGCAAGCGGTGGATTTGTTATCTCTGACAGTGTGCTCGGCATGGATGAATTGCTGAATCACAGTGTCATCACATATGAGACCCCCGAGGACCTTCAACGGGCAATACACTATTATATGCAGGAAGACCAGGAAAGGGAGATGCTCGCCACAAGGGGGCGGGAAATCGCAGTGCGGTTTACGTATACCGGGATCTGCAAGAAAATTATTCGGCATATAGAATCCATTTTTGATAGAGTATCTTCATGAGCGCTAATCAGCCTGACAAGGTGGCGGGCATCATTATTATTGGAAATGAGATACTGTCCGGCACGGTTCATGACACGAATTCATATTATCTTGCAACCGAATTAAGAAGTCTCGGGGTTCTCGTGTCGCGAATCGTTGTTATCCCTGATGATATCACGGTTATCAGTACGACAACAGCTGAATTTTCAAAGACGTTCGATTACGTCTTCACAACAGGCGGCGTCGGCCCGACCCATGATGATATGACCATGGAGGGTATTGCGCGGGGTTTTTCTGTAAACCTTGTTCCCCATCCAGAACTCGAGGCCTTTTTCAGTGCGCGATACGGCGATGGAGCAAACGAATCTGTATTGAAAATGACGAAGGTCCCCGAGGGCGCATCGGTAATTACCCATAAGGATATGAGCTACCCGGTGATCACATTCAGGAATGTATTTATATTGCCGGGCATTCCCGAATATCTGAGAGAAAAGTTTTCTTTCATAAAAGAAAACTTTCGTTCTGCTGTATTCCATGTAAAACGTTTTTACCTCGACACGCGGGAAATGGATATCGCTGAAATGCTGAACAGGACCGCTGATGAACACGGCGATGTTCTGTTCGGCTCGTACCCCATTCTCGACAATCCGGAATATAAAATAGTAGTCACAGCGGAATCAAAATCAGAGAATGCCCTGAATGCGGCGGTGGATGATTTTGCGCGCAGGTTGCCGCGGGACGTTATTGTGAAGATAGAATAATCCAAACTGCAGTCGCAGGCTTTGGTCTGCGATGATATGAGAGGTATTGTGGGCCGCAAAAGAATTCTAGGCAAAACAACAGACTTCATAACCGGTAGAGAGATCAAAGACACTGACGATGAACGTCTCAGGCAGAGGATTGCCCATTTTTTGGTAGAAGAGAAAGGATACGCGAAAGAAGATATTGAGGTTAAGCGCAGGATTGAGATGCAGATTGAGGGCAAAAAAATACGATCCATGGTCGATTTTGTAGTTATGGCCGAGGGAACGAGTTACATGGTTATAAAATACGGTCCTGGATCTCTCGTCACCCGTGAACGTCCTGCGCTCGCAATCGCGCGAATTCTTGAGGAGTATGAAATACCGCTGACTGTTGTTACAAACGGGGAGGATGCCGAGGTTCTTGAGACTGCGAAAGGCGAAGTTGTTTCAACGGGAATTGATTCAATCCCTGATAAAGCTTCCCTGATAGAGCACTATAAAGACGTTGCGCTGAGAAGACTTCCGCCTGAACAGATTGACGCGGAAAGAAGAGTGCTCTCGGCCTATGACTATCTTGAGCACTCACTTGAATGCGATGACGACTGGTGCGAAACGGGATAGCATATTTTTTAGTTGAAAAAAAATCTCTTTTATTTTTTAATAAGGCTATCAGGGCGATGCGTTTTAACTGTGATTTTTTTTATTACATAAGAAAATAGAGAATTTTTTTCCATGGTAATTTTAGATACATAAACATGCCAACCTATTATAAACATGAGATCCAGGGCACAGTACATATTTACGCGGTTGGCAACTACACGTTTGAGGAAACATATAATAATTATAAGGCCGCCCTCCATGACCCGAAAAGCGCTGATGGTATAAATGTTTTAATAGATGTTCGCGATAGCAAGGAAACGCGGACATCAGAAGAAATGCGGGCTATTGCTGATCTTTTTGCTTCCTCTTCTTGTTTTAAGGGGCGCTGCGCCATGCTGGTAAGTCCGGATTCAGCAGTGCGGTACGGTCTTGCACGGATGTTATCTGCTTTTGCTGATATGCGAAATCTCAAATTCTCTGTTTTCCACGAAGAAAAAGCAGCACTGGCCTGGCTTAAAGCAGAAGATTAATTCATCGAATCTCCCGATCTCAGGCCATGATAGTCAGTGGTAATCATGCATTCTTTACTTCCTGGAGTTTTGGGATGAGCGGCTTCTTCCCCTCACTCAGGATATCACCCTTGATTCCTATCACCACTTCATTATACGGAATATTCTTTCCGGATTTCTTGAGGGCCTCTTTGACAATA
>JBFGJU010000160.1:0-5067 GCA_041577035.1 Thermodesulfovibrionales bacterium
ACTCCAACAGAACGCTTTCACACCCTGCCGCCGGGCATAGACCGTGCCCGCTTTTCGAATATCAATGCAGGGGCTGAAAGGCAGGCAATCCGGAAAGAATTCGGCATCGCTGATAACGAATATCTTTTATTGATGGTCGGATCCAGCTTTCAGACCAAGGGTGTCGACCGATCCATCCTGGCCCTTTCTGGCCTTCCGGAGAGGCTAAAGAAGAGAACAAGACTGTTCATAATAGGCAAAGGCAAATCCCGCCCCTTTGAAAAAATGGCTCGTCGACTTAACGTCATTGAGAGAGTACACTTCCTTGGGGAGCGGGATGCTGTCGCACGGTTCATGTGTGCAGCTGATCTTCTTCTTCATCCGGCATACTCGGAAAACACCGGGACCGTACTTCTTGAATCGCTCCTCTCGGGACTCCCGGTACTGGCAACCGATATCTGTGGCTTTGCGTTCCATATAAGAAACGCCCGGGCAGGATGGCTCGTACCATCGCCCTTTGATCAAAAAGTATTCAATCACATGCTTGAGCAGATGCTGGAATCGCCTGAAAAACAAAATTGGAAAAACAACGGCCCTGTTTACGCATCAAGACACGACCTCTACAGCATGCCGGAAAAAGCCGCGGCAATTATAAGGACAATAGCACGCAGGAATAAGGACACACAATGATCCAACTTGACAGGGAGATACAGGACTCTTATGTGCAGAAAGACCCTTTTGACGAAATCATGCGGGCAGAAGGTACGATATACCGTGAACAGAAGAATCGCAAGACCCTTCAAGTTTTGATAAACGGGAGGCCCTACTTTATTAAGCTCCATCAGGGCGCCGGATTACGGGAAATATTCAAGAATCTCCTTCAATTAAAATGGCCCGTGCTCAGCATACAGAATGAGTTGCATGCTATAAATCGTCTGGCAGAACTCGGCATTGATACCATGACCGTGGCAGGCTATGGAATTCGGGGGATCCCTCCAGCATGGCTCGACTCATTTATTATCACCAGAAAGCTTGAGAATACCGTCAGCCTCGAAGACTTTACCCGGAACTGGTCAGTTACACCTCCAGATTTCAAGATGAAAATAAGCCTTATAGAGCGTCTGGCGGAAATTGCACGCCGGTTACATGAAAACGGAATCAATCACAGGGACTTTTATCTCTGTCATTTTCTTCTGGATCTCAGCAGACTGACCAATGGCTCTTTCAGCGACACGGCACGTATCTACCTGATCGATCTTCACAGGGCACAAATCAGGAATCGAACACCCCGGAGATGGGTAAAAAAGGATCTGTCCGGGCTTCTCTTTTCAGCTATGGATCTTGGACTCACCCGGCGTGATTTAGTCAGATTTATGAAGGTGTACCGCGGGACATCCTTGAGGACTATTTTTCGGGATGAACACGTCTTTTGGATCCAGGTAGTACGTCAGTCCGTTAAACTCTACAAAAAACATTTTCATCGTCTTCCAAAATTTCAGATTCCCAATACGTAAAATTGGATGGTTATGCAACTCCTTCGCCGGAATTAATAAACCTGTAGAGATTTGAATACGCAGCCGACGTGGAAAGAAGTTCATCATGTGATCCAACATCGCTTATCCTGCCCTCGTCGAGAACAACTATTCTATCAGCATTTACTATTGTCGATAGTCTGTGTGCAATAACAATAGTCGTCCTGTTTTTCATCAGCTCTTCAAGCGCCTTCTGAACCAGAGATTCCGAAACTGAATCCAAAGAGGATGTAGCCTCATCAAGTATAAGGATCGGTGGATTTTTCAGCAAAGCGCGCGCAATTGCGATTCTCTGCCGTTGTCCCCCGGACAGAGTCATGCCCCGTTCACCTATGACTGTCTCGTACCCATCCTCCAGTTTATCAATGAATTCATCTGCGTAAGCCATCTTCGCGGCTTTTTTAATGTCCTCAAGCTGAGCCTGAGCATTTCCAAATGCTACGTTTTCCCGGATCGTATCGTTGAAAAGAATAATATCCTGGCTCACGATCCCTATAAGGTTTCTCAATGATTCCAGTTCAACAGTTCTCAGGTCTATCCCGTCGATACGAATGGTGCCTTCTGTTGGATTATAAAATCGCGGAATCAGATCAACAAGCGTGGTTTTTCCAGCACCGCTCGCCCCAACGATTGCGATGATTTCGCCTGCTTGTATATTCAGGTTTATATCCTTTAGCACAAGCATATTCTTATAGGCAAACGACACCCTGTCAAACTGCAGACGTTCACTGAATTCATCGATCTTAACCGTGCCCCGGTCCTCCAATGGCGTGTTGAGTACTTTGTCAATTCTTTCTACGGCAGCACGAATTTCCTGGAGGAAATTGTAAGCTTCACCAAGCTTCTTAACCGGTGTAAATACCATGTATATTGAGGCTATCACTGACGCAAAATCACCCGATGTCATGAATCCATTCATGACCTGCATACCCCCATACCATAATATTAATCCAACGGACACCCCGGTAACGACATCGATCAAGAGCTTTGTGGACTCCTTGAGTTTCAGCACTCGAACATTTTCGCGATATACCCTTTGATTTTCATCAACAAATTTACCGTCCCGAACACGTTCTCGATTAAAAACCTTGATTATTTTTAGACCCGATATGGTTTCATTTAACCGGTGTGTAACATAAGACAGTTTCTTCTGTGCCTCCAGCGTCCTGCGCTTCACTCTTTTCCCAAATTTTCTCGTGCTGAACGCAATAAACGGAAAAAGTAAGATGGTCAGCAGGGTCAAATCCCATTTTCGATAAAAAGCAACACTGAGAAGAACTACGATAGTCGGTATCTGAATAAGCGCTGCCCTGATAACCTCGCTGAAGAGCGCACTAAGCAGCCGAACGTCATTAATGACTCGTGACAAGATAATACCGGATGATTCCGTATGGAAATATTCAGCAGGAATATACAGGATATGTTTATGCAGTTTATTCTGCGTATCTCTAATCAACTTCATCGCTGCCGACCGGATCACATAGGTATAACCGAAATGAAGACCTCCCTTCATCGTAAAAAGCGCCACAACTCCCAGAGCAAAAAGTTTGAGGTATTCGTACCGTTGCTCAACGAGTACATCATCAACCACAAACTTCACCATCCAGGCTATGGCACCGGTGATCGCAGACGTCAAAAGTCCAAGAACAATGCCAAATAAAACCCTTTTCCAGTACGGTTTTGTGATACGTATTATTTGTTGAATAATGTGCATCGCTACTAGTATAAACGATAATCAGAATCTAGAAAAGCAAACAGATACCGCGCAGTTGAAAAAAGGCAGAATCTTAATACGTTCCACTGACAAGAGTAGCGACAATGGAACCAACAACGATCTTTGTTTTCATCATAACAGGAATATGCCGGTCATCATCAGTAAGCCATATAACCATATCGCCCTTTCTGTTAAATATGCCTTCTGATTTCATAAGGGGTTTAATCACCACGGTGTTGAATTCACCGAGACCTGTTTTCAGCCGTTCCTTTCGCAACACCTGAACTTCAACATTCCACATACGTTTGCTGTCGAAAATATTCACGAATATGGACTTGCCAACCTCAATATCTAACGTTCTGACATAAAAAAGGCTTGATAGAGGATCAAGCGTGTCAGAAAGGATAGCGAATTCCTTTTTTTTGCCTTTACGGTGATCAATATACAGTGCCTTCAGTTTTTCATGATTAAAAATGACTTCTTTGTTTCTTCTTCTCCGTCCCTCCCTTATCTTTACACGGTAATCAGTCGGGAGGCCGAACAGCAGGAGAGAGGGT
This sequence comes from Thermodesulfovibrionales bacterium, assembly GCA_041577035.1. GTDB lineage: Bacteria > Nitrospirota > Thermodesulfovibrionia > Thermodesulfovibrionales > UBA6898. The sequence continues at coordinate 3,783 of JBFGJU010000160.1, forward strand.
TTCTTGATAAGATGTGCTTCAATCCTGTCGTCAACTGTGTAAAAGAGTGAAACCCAGTCTGCTGAACGGGCAGTCGAAATAATCCGGGCTGTATCTTCTTCATGAATAATTTCCATAGTCGCCGTTCCTGCCTTGAGCCCACCCCAGCGTAGTTCGAAAACAAACTGTTCGTTTATGCGCTCGGCAGCCGCATCGGAGGCCAAGAATGGAGTATATAAGACAGTTATTACGATGAATAGAAAGAACACTGTTGTTCCATTAATCATCTGATGCAAACTATTTTGTGTATTATAGTGCCGTAACCGTTTCATGTCCGAATATATGCCCTCTAAAACTATAAATTCCAGCCCTTTTCTGTTAATATTACTACTATGGTCATTATCCCTGCAATAGATATCAAGGATGGGAATTGTGTGCGTCTGAAGCAGGGTAGAAAAGACGCTGTCACCATCTTTTCAAGAGACCCGGTTGAAACTGCGCTCATCTGGCAGTCGAAAGGAGCTCAGGTACTTCATGTCGTAGACCTTGACGGAGCGTTTACCGGGAGACAGAAGAATCTCGACGTCATACTCCGGATACGAAAAGCAGTGAATCTTGTCATGCAGGTGGGAGGCGGCATCAGAAATCTTGTTTCTGTAGACAATCTTGTTTCTGCAGGCATCGACAGGGTTATCCTGGGAACGGCTGCGTTTGATGATAGTGAATTTGTCATTGAAGTATGTAATAGATTTCCGGGCAAGATACTGGTCGGTATCGATGCAAAAGACGGAAATGTGGCGATAAAGGGGTGGCAGGAAGTCAGTGAGATTGATGCAAAAGAATTTGCTCATCGTATTCAAACAGTGGGCATTGGAGGAATTATCTATACTGATATCGCACGTGACGGTATGCTGTCCAGTCCAAATCTGAAGGCTATTGAAGAGATGGTCAATACGGTAAATATCCCGGTCATAGCCTCGGGTGGCATTTCAACTGTTGAGGACATTAAAAGCCTTCTTGCGATTAAGAATCTTTGGGGAGCTATCACCGGACAGGCGATTTATACGAGTGCTCTTGACCTGAGAGAAGCCATTAGATTGACGAAACAAACCAAGGATTCATGATACATGATCCAAAACTCATGTTAAAGAATACGAAAAAGAAGTCATATAAAGACCTAGACATTTATATTCTTTCAAAAAAACTTGCTGTTGAAGTACACCACATGAGTATCACCGAATTACCAAAATTCGAACTCTATGAAGAAGGGTCTCAGATAAGAAGATCTTCCAAGTCGGTTGCTTCA
>JBFGJU010000161.1:0-5042 GCA_041577035.1 Thermodesulfovibrionales bacterium
ATTTCATAAAAAACGGCATGGGAAAAAACTGGGCCTGGCTTGGTATCCTCTTTGCGTTTTTCGGCGCCATAGCTGCCTTTGGCATCGGGAACACAGTCCAGTCAAATTCAATCGCCGGGGTATTGCAAAAAGATTACGGCATTCCTGAATGGATATCCGGTATTGTTCTCGCGTTATTCGTTGGCGCTGTGATTATCGGGGGAATCAAGAGAATCGCGCGCGTCGCTGGTAGGCTCGTCCCGTTCATGGCAGTCATTTATGTTGTTTCGGGGCTTATTGTCATTTTCATGAACATTGAACGGGTGCCGGCTGCGTTTGGTGAGATCTTCAGTCAGGCTTTTACCGGAACCGCTGCTGCCGGCGGATTTATCGGCATGGTCGTTAAAGGGGTAGCCCGTGGTGTTTTTTCGAACGAAGCAGGGCTTGGCAGTGCGCCGATAGCGCATGCAGCCGCAAGAACAGACGATCCGGTCAGACAGGGTACGATCGCCATGCTCGGGACATTTATTGACACCATTGTAATCTGTACCATCAGCGGACTCGTTATCGTGCTGAGCGGTCTCTGGACAGGTGAGTTGAACGGCGCGCCTCTTACTTCAGCTGCCTTTGAGCAGAGTCTGCCAAACCTTGGAAATCACGGGGTCGCGATCGGGCTCACGCTGTTTGCATTCACCACGATGCTCGGATGGGCCTTTTATGGAGAAAAGTGCGTTGAATTCCTCTTCGGGACAAAAGTGATTCAGCCGTACCGGTATCTTTGGATCCGTGCGGTCTTTACCGGAACAGTGCTTAGTCTTGATTTTGTCTGGCTGCTTGCTGATACCCTGAATGCCCTGATGGCGATCCCGAACCTGATCGGCCTGCTCATATTAAGCCCGGTGGTTTTCCGGATCACAAAGGAGTACGTCTTTAAATAGCGGGGGAATGCTTGATTAGGTAGTTATTCATAGCTGTTCCCCTCCTAATCAAGTGGTCGCTTGCCATGTTCCGTAATCCTGTCGTATTCGTCATTGGTATGTCTGATCGTCCCTGCAAATTCACGGACTATTCGTGAGGTTTCCTTTTCTACGGCCCTTCGTATATCTTCATCGATATTCATATCCTCATGGGAATCAACGGAAAGGACAATTTCTCTGATCCCCGAGATTTCCTGAAAGGCGCTGTTGCGGGGTACAGGGTCATTTATCATGTCCACATGATCATGTTCATGCTCAATGAGTTCCTGCATAAAATGTTCCCAGAGAAGCGCATCCTGCTTGCTTAAGAGCAACTCCTCCGGAGGCATGGGAAGCAGCACACGTATATCGGATATGAGTTCAACATCAGACATATGCAGATTCACATAAACGTACTCACCTTCTACCCGGTACGATGACTCGAATGTGTATGACAGGCCGAAGGACCATCTGGTTTGAGCGGCAAATCGTTTTCCCTTTTTCGAATCAAAGGGGCCGTGAGCTTTAACCGATGCGACAAGTTCATGGAAGTTCTTTCCGAAAACGTCATAATACCCATAGGCAACATCCTCTCTGAATTTCAGATTCGTCTTTTTGTAGGCTCTGTGAGGACGGGGAACTTTTTTCTTTAACCCATACGGGTCGTCAGTTACGATGAGCGTGCCGTCTTCGTCGAAGTACTGATACACTGTTGCCTGCAGAGGAACCGCAGAGAACAGACAGAAAAAGGAAACCACTATGGAAATGAAGCTAATTCTAAGAAATATCATAACTTTATATTATTATGTATGATTACATTGCTGCAAGAAACCGTGACATGCCTCATGAGGGGTCAGAGGGGTCAGGGCTTGACATTGGACAACTTCCTTTTCAGTCGGTTTAGTTCCCGCTTGAGCTTCCGGCTCCTGCTTATCTCTTTTCCAAACCGCTCATAACTTTTTGCAACTGCTGAATAACTCATTCCTCCGAATAAGTTCCCAATCTCCCTATTTGAAGCCCCTGTCATGTCTTTCATCAAATAAATAGCAATCTTTCTTTGTTCAGAATATTTCCTGTCAGCTATGTCCTCTTTCTTTATTTTGAAATGACTCGCTGTCGTTTCGATTATTTCTTCCTTATCATAAGCAGACCGTAAAGCTCGTCTTCGGGTTATCCCTTCTTTTTCCAAATATTCCTTTTTTATCTTTCGTAATGTTTCTTTGATAAACCGTGTTCCACCCAGTATGATTCCGCCATAGACATTGTCAAGCGGGTTTTCAAGCTTTTTTCCAATGCTACTTTCCACAAATAAACGGTACTTTTTTTTCGCTTCCCCTTTATGGGATGAAATCAGCCCCAGGATAAGGTCTTTCGTTAGCCTCTTTTCCTTTTCGTCAGTTATATATGCCTTATAACTGCTCATTTCATAGTCCTCTGGCTTTTCAATCATCTTCGCCCGCACAGGATTAAGATGTATGTATCTACTTAATTCTGCAAGATAATTGTCTTTTGACACCAATATCGCCTTGTATCTGCCCTGAAACAGATGCCCACTTCTCTTCCTTTTGGTATTGATATATGTTGTGTACGATCCGTTGATATAATGCATCACTTTGCTGAGATTAGCCTGAGGCGTCTCTATGATGAGATGATAGTGGTTGCTCATGAGGATATAGGCATGCAGGAGCATCCCATGTTTCTTTATCGCATTTTCTATATATTCGAGGAACTTTGAATAGTCAGACTTCGTAAAGAATATCTTTCTTCTCTCATTACCGCGAGCGGTAACGTGATACAGGGCCCCTTCATATTCTATCCGTAACGGTCGTGCCATCACCTATCTTGTCGTCCGAAGAATAGCTATTTCCGGATAGATTAGCGGATTAAATGTCCAATGTCAAGCCCTGACCCTTTTCACTTTTCACTCGTTGCTCAGTACTGCCTTTAAACATGGTTTCTCAGCATGAGTTCCAGGGGATGGGGGTGCAGGTAATACTGCCTCTTCAAGTAAGGCTCCTGATATTTGCGAACATAGTGTTTTATCAGAGTCACGGGCACAATAAGTGGAACTAATCCTTTGTGATAATGAGCGACTATTTCAAGCAGTTCTTTTTTTTCATCTGGAGTTAACACTTCTTTAAAATATCCCACCATGTGGGTAAGCACATTGACATTCTTTTTGACGGTCGCCTCCAGTCTAAGGCCCTCTATCAAATGCCGGAAATACTCCTCAAACAGGTCTGAACGTCTGTACTGTTTTGCATTCGCAACGATCTTTCCCAATATACTGAGATGTTTCGGACTATGAGCCATGATCAGGTATTTATGATCCGTATGAAATGAGACAAGGTCTCTCACTGTCCTACCCTTCGTAAGAAGATCCTTCCACCGTTTATATACAAAAATTCGCTCGATAAAATTTTCCCTGAGCTTCGTGTCGTGCATCCTGCCGTCATCCTCTACCGGCATGAACGGAAAATAATCCATGAATGCCCGGGCAAAGATTCCCCTTCCCTTTCTGCTTGGCATTCCTGATTCACGGTAGACCTTTACACCGGCCATGCCTGAACTTGGCGACCTGCTCTTAAAGACAAAGCCGCACAGATCCTTTTTTTCAAGTTCCGTGAGCCGCTTGCGTGCCCATTCTTGCATGCCTTCCGTATGATCAATGCCTGTCTTTCGGGTAACAAGGCTCGGGTTTTCCGGCAGGCCGACAAGGCGCATCGCCTCCCGCGGAACAGGAAGGCCATATTCCACTTCAGGACAGACAGGGACCCATTCCACAAACTGTCCCAGGGTGTCGGTCAGAAAATGATCGAGTTTATGGCCCCTGTCATACCGGACCTGTTCGCCAAGAAGGCAGGAACTGATGCCGAGCCTGATTTTGTCTGCCATTCCGCTCATTATCCTTTCTCACGCACATGCATCATGAGTCCGCACGTGCCTTCACACTCAGTCCACCGAGCTGTTTATGCGTTTTCTGTGATATGCGTTTTGGAAAATATAGTCTGATTGTATCGGAATGAACTGTTTTTTACTACTGTTTTACCTTAATAACCTGTCCAACATCCAGGCGTGTTGATCGCAAGCCGTTGAGACGTTTCAGTCTGGCAGGGCTCGTATTAAATTTCTGAGCAATGAGCCAGAGAGAGTCGCCCTTCCTCACACGATATGTCCCATTAGCAGACAGCTTTGGGGCAGATGCAATCTTTGAATACCGTGTTCCTCTGACGGGAATCTTCAAGCGCTGGCCCACCTGTATGAAATGCTTGCGCCTGATCCCATTGGCATTAGCAATGCTCGTTACACTCGTACCGTACTTTCTGGCAATTAACGATAACGTTTCACCCCTCCGTACACGGTGATATACATACGATCGCTGAGGCGGTTTCCATGCCGGTATTGTGTCCAGACTGGCAAGTAATTCAATCCCGGTTCCGTGCGGAACCTTAAGATAATATTCTGAAGGAGGGGTAGTCTGATGTCTCAGTTCCGGATTCAATGACTTAAGACTTTCGAGCGTAATATTTGTTTTTGCTGCTATATCCTTGAGGCGCACCTGTTTTTTCAGAGAGACATCTTCCGAGAGAACCGGATCATCAGCTTCTCCCAGATAAAAGCCGTATTTCTCTGGTTCATTTATAATATGGAGCGTGGCCATAAACTTTGGAACATACCGCGCTGTTTCATAGGGGAGCCGCTGGTACAGGTCCCAGAAATTGTCAAGATAATTTACTTTTTGATTGCGTATAACCTTCAGTACCCGTCCTTCTCCGCAGTTATACGCAGCAAGAACCGTTGTCCAGTCTCCAAAGATACTGTGCAGTTCTTTCAGATACGCTATTGCCGCATCAGTTGCTTTTTCAGGATCAAGCCGCTCGTCAATCCACGCATCCCGCTTAAGACCAAATTTGTGGCCTGTTGACGGGATGAACTGCCAGAGGCCGAGGGCACGCGCCCGGGACAATGCCCTGACCTTGAACCCGCTTTCGATAAGGGGAAGCCAGGACAGCTCTTGAGGAAGCCCGGCCTCTTTCAGCTTTCTCAAGATATCATCGCGGTATCTTCCGGACCGCTCATATGATTCAATGAAAAACTTCTTTTTTG
>JBFGJU010000162.1:0-5024 GCA_041577035.1 Thermodesulfovibrionales bacterium
CGGATTCGGCATGCATAAGACAAGAGATTTACTCTGGACACGGCTCCTGCCGGATGATCCCGTTCACATCGACAGGCAGGAATGGAATCATCACGGCGGAAAGTGGATAATCTTTGACCGAAAGGACAGACTGGTGGCGCTGGGTAACAAGATCGCTCCTCTGATTGATTCCGGCGAGATACAGAGTGCCAAATACTGGAATAAGGATCCCGGTGCCATTTGTGTTTATTCTCTTGATCGGGATAAAGAGCAGGTATGGAATATGCTGAAGAAACTGGGTGCGGGTAATAGCAAGGTATGGGAGTATGATTATGCCATGGGAAAGAATCTGCGGGATCCTGTTACGTTTCTGTATTCCTGGTTTTCCAAATTCAGAACGATTATTCAGAGCTATGGGATTGCCGGAACCATTCAGCTTATAAATGAAGTGTTGAAATCAGAAAGGGTTAAAGGACGCTGCTGCTGAACTGGATTCAGAACGTGTCTGGATCCTCTTTTGGAAGGCTGGTTTCATCAAACGGCATAACGCCGAGTTGATGCATCACTGATTCTATCTCTCTGAGAATATCTCTATAATCAAAATCCTTCATATGTTCGGGGCGGTCACTCACCAATGCCTTTTCAACAATGCGCTCAAGGGTTTCAAAGTCAAATGATCCATCAATAATACCGGATCGCTGTAATACGTTAACGCGGGTTTGTTCATGTTTAAGATTTTCACCTTCTTGTAGATTTAGACGACGTTTCCTATCGGGGACAGCAACATACCAGTCCATTGCCGAGATAAGGGCATCATAGAGGGTCACAATTCCTGCTGATATCTTGCCCTGCCTCAGGCGCCGCTTCCCCGCGCGAACGTGGAGCCGGGCGCGCATCAATGGCGCTTCAACAGGACCGAGTGCGTCAGTATCCATTAATCCAAAATGCGGCATGGTATTCCTAAGATCTTTTAATGGCTAAAGGGTATAAAGAAAAGCAATGATATCAGCAATTTCATCATCAGTAAGATACGCAAAGGACGGCATCTGATTATAGGGCTGACGCAGTTGCAGCGCAATATGTTCCGGCGTTGCGTCTTTCCCGCTGACAGGAAGCACGGGATCTTTCAGGATATCCTGATGCCCCGGACCGATGATGGTCGATTTTGTAAAGGGATCGTGACAGGCATAACACTTGGAATCATACATCTCCTTACCTCTCTTCACACTTTCAGGGTCTTTTCTGACTTCTATCCCTCCCGTTTTTCTCGGTGTTTCTTCTTTGCGTTCCATGACCTTTTCAACAGCCTTGTCAAAACCGAACTGGGAAACCGCGATGTAGTAACCTGCGGAAGTGCCGACCAGGCCGAACGTCAGGAGAGCGATCAAAAGCCCCTGTGCCTGAACCTTACTGTAATAGAGTTTATAAAATCTGACAAATAAGATCTTAAGAAAGAGAAGAATGAATATAGCAAGCCCGAGCGTTGCATGAATGGCAGAACGAGGCGGCAGATCAGCCTTGGTGCTTACAATGAAGTCAATGCATAAATAACTGACATAAAGAAAGAAGAACAGATATATATATCCATTGATTCGGTGGATCTTCTTAAGGGACGCAATATTGTATCTCTTTTCCTGTCTGCCAAATACCTCGAACATGGTAAACATGGCAATGCAGGTCAGGATAATAACAAAAACGGATAAAAGTGACTTTAAAAGAAAAATATGCATATGAAAGAGCAGTAATTAGTATTGAGTGCTGAGTATTCAGAACTTTTCCTTACGCTCATTTTTTTTATTATTCGTTCCTATTTTCTGTCTTCTTTATTTAGCTGACAAGCCTGCGCGCATGTTTTCGCTGTCGACTGATATCGGCTCATTGCTAACCGCTACTCCGCTTTCCTTTGCGTTTTTGTAGCGTTATCGTTACTTCTTCAGCGATTTGATATACGCAACAATGTCCTTCATTTCGTCAGAATTCTTATCAATAGCCTCACCTTTGTTTGCGTTCACGATGCAGAAATTAACAGCCTCTTCAAGGCTCTTCTGCACCTTTCCCATAATATGAAACTCGGCTTTTGTTCCTGCTTTTTCCAGACCTCTGCCTCCCGGATGGCAGGTGTTACATGCTCTCTTTCCATTTGCAAAAGAAACGTTATCAAAAAGGGCCTTGCCCCGTTCTTCAGGAAGGTGTTTCATTGTAAATCCGATTGAAAAGACCATACTGAGTACCATTCCTGACAGCAATACTATTTTAAAAACCTTCATCATACATTACCCCCTTTTAACGATAGTGATATCTTTCATTCTACTAAATCGAATAAGTCATGTGCAATAAAATTCATATTTTCTCATGGTTTTTTTGATGATTGCAATCATAAATTTGATATAATATCAGTATAAAAAAGATATAAAGGGGGCAGTTGTGATAAAAGACTCAATTGAGACAGCGATCAAAATGGAAACAGATGCCATATCTTTTTACGGAGAGGCATCTCAAAAAACCGGTTATCCCTTTGGCAAAGAGATGTTCAAGGGCTTTATTAAAGACGAAACGCGGCATCTTAAGATGCTTCAGGGCATTTTTAAAGGATTGAATATTCCCTTTGAATTTGTGAGACCCAAAGAAACAATCAAAACGGTATTCAGTGAGATGAAAGACGAAATGATGCAAAAAGTCAAGGCCCTGGATGACGAGCTTGAGGCAGTCAGCATCGCCATGAAGATGGAAAAGGAAGGGTATGATTATTACAAAAAAGCCGCAGCCAGTGCGGATTCTGATAAAGAGAAGGAACTGTTTGAGCGTCTTGCTGAAGAGGAGAACGAGCACTATTCCATCTTGAACGAAACATATACCTTTCTCGACAATACCGGCCACTGGTATATGTATGAAGAACGAGGGATTGTGGAAGGGTAAAAGCCCCTGTCCTAACCCTGTAGTATCTTTTATTTCATTTACTTGAATTGATAGCGGATAGGGGGTTTTTATGAACGCACGTGAGATTAAGCCTGATATTTTCTGGGTCGGAGCTGTTGACTGGGCAATACGTGATTTCCACGGGTATATAACGCCTAAGGGAACGACCTACAACAACTATCTCATTATGGATGAAGAAATTACACTTCTTGATACCGTTAAATATAACTTTTATCAAACCACCATAGACAATATAAAAGAACTCACAGACCCTGCGAAGATCAGGAATGTAATTATTAACCATATTGAAAATGATCATGTAGCAAGCCTCGAGCACATTATGAGGCTGACTCCTGAAGCGTCCATTTACATAACGGAAAAGGGCAAAAAGGGACTCGAGCGTTTTTTCGATATTTCAGCATGGAACATCAATGTGGTTAAAACCGGTGACACCGTAACCATAGGGAAAAGGAATCTTCTTTTTATAGAAACACCTATGCTGCACTGGCCTGATTCCATGATGACGTATATAAAAGAAGACAGGGTGCTTATCAGTCAGGATGGTTTTGGCCAGCATATTGCATCGTCGAACATGTTTGATGATGAATTGATCGCATGTTCTTCAGTTCAGGAGCTTGAAGACGCCGTAATAGACTATTATGCCAATATTCTTATGCCGTTCGGCACTATTATAAAAAGCAAGATCGCGGAAATACAGAAACTCGGGATCGAGATTGATGTTATTGCCCCTGATCACGGGATTATCTGGAGGAAAGATCCAGGAAAGATTCTCAAGATGTATCTTGATATGGCAAATGGTGCCGCTGACCTGAGCGTTGCGATGATATACGATACGATGTGGAACAGCACTGAGATGATGACGATGCCGATTATGCGCGGGATTAAAGATGAAGGCGTAGACTGCACGGTGATCAGACTCAGAGCTACACCGACAAGTATGGCAATAAAGGAATTCTGGAAGGCGCGGGGAACATTAATAGGAACTCCGACCCTGAACAACAAGATGTTCCCGTCCGTTGCCGAATTTCTCTATCATCTTTCCGGTCTCCGGCCAAAAAACCGGATCGCAGGCGCGTTCGGAAGCTATGGCTGGGGCGGTGGCGGAGTGAAAGAGGCATATGAGTCCCTGAAAGCAATGAAACTGGAACTCTCCGAGCCGGGTGTAGAGGCACTGTACAAACCAGCGCCTGATGATGAGAAAAAGTGTTATGAGTTCGGGCGGGCGTTTGCAAAAAGAGTGAAGGAATATCACACGCAATTCTCATAAACAGGTCTCTTTAAAGAGGAGGTGAACTACGGTATTTATTGGGGAGCGGGACAAAGAGAGGACCTGGCAAGTAAGTGAAAATGCATAACCGGGTCACAGCGGGCAGATGACGGTAACGAGGGCTGACAAAAAGCATAACGTATAATAAAAATCAAAGGGGGATACATGAAATCGTTCATACAACAGACACTGATATCCGTCATGGTATTGGTTGTAGTATTATCCGGTGTTGTGGGTGCGGCTGAAAAGAGTTCAGAAAATACGGCCGCATTAAGCACTGAGACGCAGGCCTGTATCGCGTGCCACCTGAAGGTTACTCCGGGGATCGTTGGCGACTGGATGGACAGCAGGCATTCCCGCACTACTCCTGCTGATGCATTGAAAAAGCCCAGGCTGGAACGCAGAGTTTCAGCACCGTCTGTACCTGATAACCTGAAAAATACCGCTGTTGGCTGCTTTGAATGTCACAGTCTGAATCCCGAGAAACACAAAGACAATTTCCAGCATATGGGATATAAAATCAATGTCATTGTCTCGCCGAATGACTGTAATACCTGTCATCCCGAGGAGGTAGCTCAGTACAGCGGCAGCAAGAAAGCACATGCCATAAAAAACATCATGAAAAATCCTGTGTATCACACGCTCGTTCAAACCATTGACGGTGTAAAGGTCGTGAAGGACGGAAAGATCACGATGGAGAAAATGGCATCTGAAGAGACCCTTCGCGACACCTGTCTCGGATGTCATGGTTCCACCGTTGAAGTGCGGGGCATGAAAAAGGTATATACCGGGCCAACCTGGGGTGAGATCGAGGTGCCTGATCTGACCAACTGGCCGAGCC
>JBFGJU010000163.1:0-4993 GCA_041577035.1 Thermodesulfovibrionales bacterium
AACAGTACGATACGACAAAATTGATCCGTACTTCATGATGAAAGGAGACAGCGCATATCATGAAAATGACGTTACATGAGTACTTTTCAACGAGACAGGGCATCGGGGTGCTGGCAACGGCGGACGCAGAAGGCAGAACTGATGCCGCGATATATTCGACACCGCATATTTTTAAAAATGGAACGGTGGCGTTTATCATGCGGGAGCGGTTAACGCATCATAACCTTCAGTCGAATGACTTTGCCACGTATCTGTTTCTCGAGGCATCGACGCATTATCAGGGCATACGGTTGTTTCTGAAGAAGACAAAAGAAGAGACAGACTCGGCACTTATTGCGCAGATGACCAGACGGCATCTCACTCCAGAGGAAGACAGGGCAAAAGGACCAAAATTCCTCGTTCATTTCAAAATCGAAAAGGCCCTTCCCCTGATTGGCAGCGGTGAACCTCCCATTGAAATGATACCGTCACAGGATACAAGATAAGCTTGTTGACATTCGGCATAGATCTGCTACTATTTATTTAGGGGATGAGCTATCCGTAAACAGAAAGAGAAAGGAGGTGTGATTATGCCAGATTATTCAGAGTACGTATTTGTTTATGACAAAGAGGGGAATGAATACGCCTGTCCTTTGAGTTCTCTCAAGGGTCAGGTGGTTAAGACTGATAAGCTCACAGAAGAAGATAAACAGAAATGTCAAAATATGGGTGAGATTGTCGGCACAGAACGGATATAACTCCAGAAAAACAAGAAAGTACACATTAAAAGAGCTGGCTACAGAGGCCGCTCGTTCTTTTGATGTGCTTATCAATATCTTTAAACTGTGTGCAGACCTGCTAGCCGGCAGGTTTATCTCCGGACGCTCAACACCCCGGTTCGCCGGGGTGTCCGCAGCACCTTGTGCGGTTGATTATTTTCAGCGCATTATTTCGCAGCAGTAGGGAAATCTTCTTGCCGAAGGGGATCGGCTGCGAGAGATTTGTGATAAAATCTTTTGGGTTTGGTTTCTCCTGATCCTTCATCTACATATCCTGAGAAAAATATTAATAATTTTTTTCAAGTGCCTTTATTTTCTTAAGGTTATCCCTTATCTATGATGACGAGCCCGAGATACCCATCTACGGTTACGGTATCGCCGGTATGGATGAGCTGTGTTGCATCGGGAACGCCGGTGACGCACGGGAGACCGTATTCCCGTGCGATAATAGCGCCGTGAATGAGCATCCCTCCCCGTCGCTCCACAATACCTGCTGAAAGAGGTACCACAAAGGTCATACTCGGATCAATGGCATCACAGACCAAAATCTCTCCGGCCTTCAGTGAATGCAGATCCGATGCATCATGGATCACACGCGCCTTGCCACGGGAAATTCCCGGGCCTGATGGCTGACCAACAATTTGACGGGCCTGCACTCCCGACGCAACGGAAAGTCCCGATTGGTCCTCTGTTTTTTTAAGCCCTTTCTGTTCCTCAAGTATCTCAAGCGCTTCAGCGGGCACGTCCTGACCGCTGTTGTTCTGCACGTCTTTTCTGTTCCGTGCTCTCATCTCCTCAATCGCCCTGAATAACTGGCCCTTTATTTTTCCGAGATAGATATTATCGTCATCCCGTAACCGGTAACTGGTGCGCGCGAGGGTCAGGAGTTCTTCGGCGAATTTCCTTTTATCCGGAGTAAAATGACTGAAGAACCCCTGTTCGAGCTGATCACTGTCATGTGCACGGTTCTTTTGCTCAGCAAGAGGCTGGGAAGCCATGCCAAGGACGGTCTGTATTATTGATTGTTTGTCAGCTGTGTTATGGGTAATATCAGAGTATATATCACCGAATTTTTTGAGGTAATCATCCAGCATTGCTCTGAATTCCTTATCATGAATTATGCCTTTTTTAAGATCAGCGGCAAACTGAGGGTTACTGGCTGCCTGTTCAGCCATGTGCCTGAGCATGCGGTTTCTGTCGAGGCTCTTCATCTCGGTATTGGCGAGGAGATCCATGAACTCATATGGAGCGGACGGATTCATGATGTCATTATACATCTGGCCGAACAGTCGGATACCGTGCGCCAGCGGTATAAAATCTGTCCGATAGGTGTTAATCCATTTTCTGGCTGTTTCTGCCCGGCCGCGTATCTCATCATGAAGAGCTGTATCTGAAAGAACCGAGAGATCCTGTTCTGCCATGGTTTCGGCATTTTCCAGCATAGAAGGAATAAGCTTTTGTTCAACTCTCTGTGAGAGCTCTTTCAGATTTTCATAACTTCTCCTGAGGCTTAAATACCAGGGGCGGGTATCATCATCCTGCCCGTTTAGAAGGGTCGTGATAGCACGGGACTGAAGCACATAAAGGGTCTCTTCTCTGATAGTCCACTCCACATCCTGCGGCATGCCAAAGAGACCCTCTGCCTTTTTGGCCAGGTGAAAAACCTCTTTGACTCTCTTGTCATCGAGCGGCGGCATGTCTTTTAATTTTGAAGGCAATGCCGTCAGCAGTGCCCCGCTCTCAGATGGTGCCAGTATCTTCTTTCTTTCCGGTGAAAAACGGGAACGTATTGTTCCGGTTGACCTGTCCAGAATCCATCGGTCAGGCTCCACAGTGCCGTCAACCAATCCCTGATTCAGCCCATAGACGGACTCAATTACCGCCTCAGACGGATTCGACGGATTTGAGCCAAAGATAACCCCCGAACACTCTCCTGATATCATTTCCTGTACAATAACCGCCATCGAGCTCTGCTCTGCGTCAAGATGCAGTTCCTGTCGGTAGAGCAATGCTGCATCAGACCAGAGCGATGCCCAAACCAGTTTTATATGCTTTAATATTGAATCCACTCCGGTAATATTGACGAATGACTCATGCAGTCCCGCGAAGGACCTCCCGGCAGCATCTTCTTCAGGTGCGGACGACCGTACACAGACGGGTTTTTCAGAGAAGCTGGCCTGTAGATGATCTGCCATCTCCGCGGAAATTTCCCGCGGTATTTCTGCATGGAGAAAATGGTTTCGGATACGAAGAGCAGTATCCCACAATTCTTCCCATCTCATGTCTTCGAAACGCTTACGTTTCAGCTCCATCAGGATATGCGCCCTTAATCCGGTCACTTCAGTGAATCGGTGATATGCCTGTGTACTTACGCAGATCGCATCAGGCACATGCATTCCGTGCACATCCATACGGGAAAGGGCAAATGCCTTATTCCCAACGAGATCCCTGTTGTGTTCTGAAATGGTATCGAGCGAAAGAATAAGCGGCATTATGGCATCTTTAGTTCCATAACATTTTGAAATCTACTCACGAGAATATATTTTTTTACGGTTATTTTGAGCAAGGCACAGGTCGGAGATGTAACGAATTTCTTTAAATAAGGGTGTTTTCCCAGGTAGAGATCAATAGAGCCGGCTCTTTCAGAATCCTTTACCTCTTCTGCAGAGCCCAGAGCGGTAACCGCAACAGCATCTGAAAAATCAGCAGGATCATTCGTCCGGCTATCGACAAGCAGGGCAACATGCGGAGACGCTGTAAGATTGGCGAATTTTCTGGTCGAACGGGTTGTGGCAAAGAGAAGCACGGTTAAATCGGGTGTTTCTGCAAATGCTACAAGGCTGGCATATGGCTTTGCCTTATTCTGTGTCGACAGGACAGCGAGCTTCTGGGATAAGAGAAGATTTTTTATCTGTTCAAAAAGCTGATCTTTCTCGTTCATATTTCCATTATACTATACCGGCAAAGATGTTCTGGTACATACCAATTACCGTTTCATAGTTTTAAGAATTCGTAATGCCTTCAGGGCGCTTTTTTCTTTATCTTTAATTTCACACATGATATCAAAATCCATCCCTTTGGTCTTATCGATAAAATTCCGGAAGTTTTTCAGGTTTATGGTCTGTGCGTGACTGCCTTTTCTTTTTGTTTTTTCCTGGGAACTATAGTCTGTGATCGGCAGGCCGTCCGTGCTTGACCATGTATGGCATACCTCTGCAAACACGTCCTTTAAATCCTCGCCATGGTTATAACAGTTAAAATGAAACACATCGAAGACAAGAGGCAGGTTTGTATCCCGATGAATCTGGAGACAGTCATTGACGCTATAGAGTCGCTCGTCATTTTCGATCACCAGCCTCTTTTTAACAGGATCGGGAAGGAGATAAAACCGCTTCACAAATCGGTTCATGCTCTCACGCTTATTGCCGTATATGCCCCCGACGTGTATCTGGATCTTTGCCGTAGAATCGGCTCCCAGCAGATCCAGGACCTCAGCGTGATATATCAGCTCTGCAACACTCCTCTGAAAAATATCTTCATCAAGGGAATTGATTAGCACAAACTGATCAGGATGCATAGAAACGCGCATATCGTGTTTATTTATAAAATCCCCGATAGCCTGAAATGTTTTTTTGAATGTCCTTTGCCAGGGCAGCGTACAAACAGGATGAGAGGCAAAGGGAATGAGATCAGACGTTATCCGGAAAAAGAGCAAATCATGTTCCCGGTTGAATTCCAGAATCTTCTGAAGACAGTCTAGGTTTCCTTCGATAGTACTCATCATCCTTTCCTCGGAATACGACGCGAGCCGGAATGTTTTCGAACTCCTGCAGGAAAGATTACGATTAATACAGGGATATCCTATTTTCATGAGAGACGTTCCTCTTGATTAAGCAAAACCTGAGATTATGATACTGATAACCCTTCAAATACGCAAAATGTGGTGTAGGACCAGGGCGCGAAGTACACCTGCAATGTGACAGGTTTGAAGCAATTGAAACTATGAGGAATATTGATTGTAATGTTTAACGTTTTAGCTGATACGCGCGCTGTTCCAGCGCGTCGTTTTCCAGCGATTTGTTAGGCCCCATCATTCCCAAGCCTTAAGCATAGCCTGGATAATCTCTTCGTATCGATAATACACGACTGAGTGGCCCTCTCCAGGATAAATCGTCGCTTCTTCGCAGGACGGGATACGCATGCACACGTATTCAGCTATTTTGGGGTGTACTCCC
>JBFGJU010000164.1:0-4957 GCA_041577035.1 Thermodesulfovibrionales bacterium
ATCTACTTGCCGACAAGCCAGGGGTTGATCGAAGTCTATTCGCTTGAAGATCTCAGCCGTGTTGATTACACGTTAGGGTCCAGTGGACGAATCAACAATCCCGTCACCGTTTGAATCCACTTCAATGAGCGGACCGGCTCTCCGTGCTGATTGTATCCATGCTGACAGCTCACTTTCAGATGCAGAGGCAGCTCTGACCACCGAACCTTTTTTCCCTCTCTCCTGAAAACCGAGATACCCGGGAATAGCGACTGCAGCGAGTATGCTGATGATCACTACGGTGATCATCAGCTCGACTAAGGTGAAGCCATTATTTCTTTTCAAAATAAACACAGATATTTTTCTCATCACTGTACAATAAAATAATAATTAATGCAATTTTAGATTAAAAATCATGCCAGACATACAGATAGTTATGCAAGTTCTGTGCAAGATTGAACGAAAAAATTATATCGTGAAATTTTTTTTGCATTGATATCAAAAAGCTCTGTAACCTATTAAGTATGGTATAATTTTAAAATTAATATCAATGGTCTATTATTCCTATGAAATATATTGGTCTTGATGCAGGTTCGGTTAGTGTCAAGGCGGTTGTCCTTGATGAGAAAGGCAATAACCTTGAACGCCATTATATCAGGCATAAGGGGCATCCTCTCAAGGTTGCCCTTGATATGCTCAAATCAATCGTATCATCACCGGGCACGGGCTCTGAAAGCAGGAATTGTTCCCTCTCGTTGACCGGTTCAGCCGGGCGGTTGCTGGGAGCGGTTCTCATGATTGAACCGGTAAACGAAGTTGTCGCGTATTCCTATGCCACGCGCAGACTCTTTCCTCACATACGAACGATTATCGAACTGGGCGGAGAAGATTCAAAGCTGATTATCCTTGGAGAGGATTCTCTGTCTGCGAAGGATTTTTCCATGAATTCAGTCTGTGCGGCAGGCACTGGTTCGTTTCTTGACCAGCAGGCAGAACGCCTCCGGCTTACCATTGAGGACTTCAGCGAGCTGAGCCTGAAATCGAAAAAGCCCCCCCGGATTGCCGGCCGCTGCAGTGTCTTTGCGAAATCGGACATGATACACCTGCAACAGATCGCCACACCGGTTGAGGATATAACAGCAGGCCTCTGTTTTGCGGTCGCACGAAATTTTAAGGGATCAATTGCGCGGGGCAGACAGCTGATTCCGCCGGTATCCTTTGTCGGCGGTGTGGCAGCAAACAGGGGAATGATACGGGCATTCAAAGAGGTGTTCACCATTGATGAACTCTTTGTTCCTGAGGAGTACGCCGTAATGGGTGCCCTTGGTGCCACCTTGAAGGACAAGGACTCCGGAAAACAATATTCATTCGATCTCCAGCAGCTTGAAGATTTTATTCATTCGGTGAAGCCGGTTGAAAAAGGGTATGTCCCTCTTATTACGGACGGCGAAGACTTTTTCGACAGACACAATGGTCATCGGTCCGGCGTTCAGGTGTCAGATTGCGCGTCACTGTCTCCTCACCGTACGTCACGAATTAAGGCGTATCTCGGTGTTGATGTTGGTTCAATCAGTACGAACCTCGCGGTTATTGATGAGGACTGCACAGTGCTCGCCAAGAGATATCTGATGACCGCGGGCAGACCCATAGAAGCGGTCAAACAGGGTCTTGAGGAAATCGGGCGTGAAGTGGGCGAAGCGGTGGATATTGCGGGAGTGGGAACAACAGGGTCGGGACGATATATGATAGCCGACTATATAGGCGCTGATATTGTGAAGAACGAGATTACCGCCCAGGCGACTGCTGCAGCGTTTATCGATAATGATGTCGATACCATATTCGAGATCGGAGGGCAGGATTCGAAATATGTATCGCTCAAGGACGGTGTCATCGTTGATTTTGAAATGAACAAGGCCTGTGCCGCGGGAACCGGCTCTTTTCTTGAAGAGCAGGCAGAAAAACTGAATGTATCCATAAAAGACGAATTTGAAAAGAAGGCATTCTGTTCTGATAATCCGTGCAGGCTGGGAGAACGCTGTACTGTCTTTATGGAAAACTCCCTGATGGCAAACCTCCAGAAAGGGACGGGGCAGGAGGACCTGTTTGCCGGACTGGCGTATTCGATCGTTCAGAATTACATTAACCGGGTTGTTGGCAAGCGCGCCATCGGTAAACGGATCTTTTTCCAGGGGGGCGTTGCATTTAACAAGTCTGTAGTAGCGGCCTTTGAAAAATATCTGGGTAAAGAGATAACGGTTCCTCCGCACCACGAAGTAACCGGCGCTATTGGTATGGCATTGATAGCGAAGAGGCATGTGGAGTCGCGAAACGCAGAACGCAGAACGCAGAACGCAGAAACGGGCGTGCAGCAGGTACACAGTGACACAGCCGCATCCGTTCCCGAAGAGCAGTCAACCACGTTCAAGGGCTTTGAACTTTCCCGGCGGCCGTATGCAATTTCATCGTTTGAATGTAAGGGATGTTCAAATGTCTGTGAAATTAACAAGGTCAAGATTGAAGGCGAAAAACAGAATCTCTTCTATGGGGGACGGTGCGAAAAATATGATGTAAGAAAAAAGCATACCGGACAGAGTCTCCCGGACCTCTTTGCGTTCAGAGATGAGGCATTGTGGAGAGAACAGAATAGACGAAAAGAATTATACGAAAACGTCGCTGGGTCCGGGGATCAGCGAACGTCACGTACCGCACAGCACTCACGGCTTACGATAGGAATACCCTATATCTTTTTCTTCCAGGATTTTCTGCCCTACTGGACAGCATTCCTGTGGGAACTCGGATTCGAGGTCGTGGTATCTCCGAAAACCGACCGGGCGATCATAAACGCCGGGCTTGAAAGTGTTCTTTCAGAAACCTGTTTTCCGGTTAAAACCGCACACGGCCATATCAAGTATTTGATCGATAATAGTGTGGATCTGTTGTTCCTGCCGAGCTTCATCAATCTCAATACGAGCGATAATGCCTTTGAAAGAGGTGTTGCCTGCCCGTATGTACAGACGATTCCGTATCTTTCAAAAACCGCCTTTCCCATGAAGCAGCTTGTAACCCCAATTATAAATTTAAGCAGGGGACAGCAATTCATCGAGAAGGAGTTGAAGAAGGTCTTCAGGCCGCATGGTATAAAACCTTCAGCAGTAGCAAAGGCTCTTGATGCCGCCCAGAAGGCCCAGGAGAGGTTCCGGCAGGAAATTAACCATCAGGCAGACAGGACTCTTTCTTCGCTCACAGAAAGGGCTGTCGTTATTGTCGGAAGGTCATATAATGCCTTTGACAGTGGGGTCAATCTGAATATCCCCAAAAAACTTGCTGACCTCGGTGTCCT
Source organism: Thermodesulfovibrionales bacterium (assembly GCA_041577035.1). GTDB lineage: Bacteria > Nitrospirota > Thermodesulfovibrionia > Thermodesulfovibrionales > UBA6898. The sequence continues at coordinate 3,320 of JBFGJU010000164.1, forward strand.
TGCCATTCCCATGGATTTCCTTTCTGTTGAACAGGCAGACGTCTCTGACAGCTGGGTGAATATGTACTGGCGGTCGGGCCAGAGAATCCTGGGTGCTGCGCGGCTTATTCGCTCCCACCCACTGCTGTATGCGTTGTTTATCGGAAACTTTTCCTGCGGTCCTGACTCTTTTATTATTAAATTTTTTGATGAAGAAATGTTCGGAAAACCATACCTGTTTTTGGAGATTGATGAGCATAGCGCTGATGCCGGTGCCATAACGAGATGCGAGGCATTTCTGGACAGTATCGAACACAAACGGATCGGTGCTGCGGAACGACCCGTTCGGATTGGCAATGGGACTGACGACATTTCATTTGCGCATCAGAGGACTGTTTATATTCCGCATATGTCTGATCATGCTCTTGCCCTTGCCGCAGCATTTGAATCGTGCGGGGTGCCTGCAGAAATGCTGCCCGAATCATCCCGGGAAGCCGTTGACATAGGGAAGAAGTACGTGTCGGGAAAGGAGTGCTATCCCTGTGCGGTAACAACAGGTGATATGGTGACGAAGATCATGGAGCCGGGGTTCGACGCTGAAAGATCAGCATTCTTTATGCCGTCCGGTTCAGGTCCCTGCAGATTCGGTCAATACAATGTGTTTCACCGGCTCGTTCTGAGGGATCTGGGATACGATAATGTGCCGATTTTTTCACCGAATCAGGATGAGAATTTTTATCGGCATCTCGGTATTGTTGGTGGTGATTTCGCCATGACCTCCTGGAAAGGCATTATCGCCATTGAATTGCTCACGAAATGCCTCCATGAAATCAGACCATATGAACAAGAACAGGGCTCTGCTGATATGCTCTATAAAAAATATCTCGATAAGATCTATGATTCGCTGAGAGGAGCTGACGGAAACCTTGAAGATGTCGTGCGATCGGTAAAGACCTCTTTTGAACATGTGCCGTGTTCTCAGGAAGAAAAGCCACTCATCGGAATCATCGGTGAAATCTTTGTGAGGTCTCACAAATTTTCGAACGAGGACCTTATCAGAAAAATCGAACAGCTCGGCGGAGAGGCGTACCTTGCACCGGTTGAAGAATGGATAAGCTATGTGAATTTTGTGGGGTATCGTAAGGCCTTGATAAAAAAGGACTGGTCTGGTATCATTAACCTTTTGATAAAGCGCTATTTTCAAAAGAGAATAGAGCAGAGATTCGGGAAGGGTTTTGAGGGGCTCTTAAAGACTCTTCATGAGCCCGATACGAAAACATTATTGCTCAATGCGGCTCCCTATATTCATTCCTCATTTGAGGGAGAGGCTATTCTCAGCATCGGAAAGAGCATTGAACTCATAAACAACGGGGCGGCCGGCATTATTAATGCCATGCCGTTTGGTTGTATGCCCGGCACGATCGTGAGCGGTATGATGCGCGGGTTGAATAAAGAATTCGGGATTCCCTGTTTAAGCATTCCCTATGATGGGACCGAATCTCTGACAACGGAAATTCAGTTAGAGGCATTTATTGATCAGGCCCGGGAATACGGCAAAAAAAACCGTATCCGCAGGCTTAGGGAAGCCAAAAAGTAAGCGTAGTGCGGTCACATTTTCTTGCTGAACACACCGCAGTGTCCGCTCTTTACACTATTATA
>JBFGJU010000165.1:0-4955 GCA_041577035.1 Thermodesulfovibrionales bacterium
ACTATTGATTTGAGATAAGCATAAAGCAATACAAAATCGAACAATTTGATAGGCTTACATGTGACCACTGTGGTCCTTCCAAAGTACACCAATAATTTGAGAAAAATTGACTTTGCCAAATGCAACATTGCTGTCACATCAGATCATCATGGACACTATGTGCACTACTTTTTCATAGATGAAAGCCTAATCCCTCTCCTTTCCCTTTTTTAATGTTTGACCCATTTTTACGTGTTAAGCGGAGTCTGATGCAAGAAACAAGACCTGACCTCACATCCCTGCCTGGTTACCTTTTAAATAATATAATATCATCAACTTCGAGCTTAATGCCTATCATCGATCCTGTCTGGTGTTCATGATGGCTTGATGCCAGCGAGAGCACCCGTTCCCCATTATCCAGCATTAATGTATAGAGAATACTTTCACCTCTGAAGGCTTTTTTCAAAACCTTCGCCTTCATATTACTGTCATCTGAGTGAACGACATCTTCTGGCCGCAGGAGGATATCTACGGGACATCCCTTCGGGAAATGATGAGGGAAATGCCCCTCCAAGATCCCCAGGCCGGTACGAACAATGTTTTCTCCAATGACAACGCCCTGAAGTAACACTCCGTCTCCCACGAAGTCTGCAACAAACTGATTTACTGGTTTATGATAAATATTATAAGCAGTGTCCCACTGCTGCACTTCTCCCTCTTTCATTACCCCAATTTCATCCGCCATTGCAAATGCCTCATACTGATTGTGCGTCACGATAAGTGCGGTGATTCCGTATTTTTTAAGAATCTCCCTCACCTCCATGGAAATCTTCTCTCTCAAGTTAATGTCAAGATTCGAAAATGGTTCATCCATGAGTAGTAGCTTTGGCATGCGGGCCAGTGCCCGGGCCAGTGCTACACGCTGCTGCTGCCCGCCGGAGAGTTCATGGGGATAGCTAGCCTGCAGGTCCCCGAGATGTACTGTATCAAGGACATTTGATACCATTTTTATTCGCTGAGATCGCTCCAGCTTCCACAGGCCGATAGCAACATTTTCGAACGCTGTGAGGTGTGGAAAAAGGGCATAGTCCTGAAATACCATACCAATGTGTCTTCTTTCAGGTGCGAGTGACCACCCCTTTTTGCTCACGATTTTTCCTTCCATGAAGATTTCGCCGTCGATAACGTCTTCGAATCCGGCAACCGCTCTCAGAACGGTCGTCTTCCCGCAACCGCTGTGACCAAGCAGACAGCCGATAGTTCCCTGTTTTAATTTCAGGGAGATATTCCTGATCACCAGGTTTTTATCATATGCATGATATATATTTTTAAGTTCGAGAATCGTCTGCATGCCTTATTTCTCCGATTGTCTTATTAATAAAATTATGGGTATTAATCCTGCAATAATAAGGGCTATGGCAGGCAGCGCTGCCCGCTGCCATTCACCTTCTGATGTAAGCTCATAAATTTTTACGGCAAGGGTTTCCCATCCAAAGGGCCTTGTCATAAGCGTGATGGGCATTTCCTTCATCACATCTACGAACACGAGAGTTGCGGCAGTGAGCATACCGCTGCGCAGCATCGGCAGATGAATGCGTCGAAGCATGCTCAATCCTTTCAGCCCGATCACATATGCCGCTTCGTCTATGTTTTTTGTAATTCTCTGCATCGAATTGTCGATTGAATGAAATCCTGCAGCCATAAACCGGACAAGATAGGCCCCTACCATCACGAGAAGTGTACCCTGAAAGAAAGGGCCTGTTTCCACATGAAAGAAGCGCATTGACGTATTATTTACCATATTATCAATTGATGCCACAGGGATGAAAATGCCTACAGCGAGTATGGTGCCAGGCAGTGCATAGCCGAGGGTGGATGTTCTCACAAAAAAATCGGTTACCCTATCTGTATGGTGTCTCCGCGCATATGAGAGAAGCAATGCGGTAAGACATGTTAATGCAGATGCTATCAGGCTGAGCAGCAGTGAATGATAAAGAAAATCAAAGTACCGTGCATTGATTTCATCCTGAATCGCATCAAATGACCAATGTAATAACTGTGCTGCTGGAATGATAAAGGCCATTAGGAGAATCATAAACGCATAGATAAAAGCAGCCCACGCTTTAATGCCCTTTAGTTTGAAGCTTTGGGACTGGAGGCTGTGCCTGCCGGGCTGGTAATAACGCATTCTGACTCGCATACGCTGTTCAATAATGATAATTACGAATACTATGATGACCAGAATTGATGAAAGCTGTGCTGCTGCTGAAAGTGAAAAAAACCCGAACCATGCTTTGTATATGGCCGTGGTAAATGTATCAAAATTGAAAATTGAAACAGCACCGAAGTCCGCAAGGACCTCCATCAGGACAAGCATAAGCCCTCCGGCTATCCATGGTCTGGCCATGGGCAGGGCGATCTTGAAAAAACCCTCCCTCCGGTTATAGCCCAGAGACTGTGCTACTTCAAGTGTCCGCACACCCTGTGTCAGAAAGGCATTCCGAACGATAATATATACATAAGGATACAGTGCCAGCGAGAGTACTGTCACGACACCTCCTGTTGAACGTATGTCAGGGAAAAGAACATTTTCAGAACCGAACCATTCCCTGAGCTGCGTTTGAACGGGGCCTGAGTAATCCAAAAGACCAAGAAATACGAAGGCAAGAACATAGGTGGGCACCGCCAGAGGAAGAAGCAGCGCCCACGAAAAGATCTTTCTCCCCGGGAAATCACATGTTGCAGTCAGCCATGCAAGACTGACCCCGATAAGGGCTGTCAAAGCTGCTACTCCAAGGATAAGCCAGAATGTATTGATCAGAAGGTCTGTCAGAACATTTCTGATAAGATGCTCCCAGATCTCCTGAGTCGGGAAGAGAAAGGAGAGGAGAATTACTACAAGAGGAACAATAACAAGAAGGGAAATTGAAAAAGCAGTAATTCTCCACCATCCAAAATATTTCCTCCAGACTGTTTTCATACGGCCTATTTATATCCTGCACGGTCCATGAGCATAACAGCGGACTTCTGTAATTCTCCCGCTTTATTTACATTTATCATATTCTGCCTGAATTGCCCCCATGCCGAGACCGCAGGATGAGGGTTTACCTTCGGGTTTACGGGATATTCCATGTTCGCATCAGCAAAGAGATTCTGGGCCTCCTCGGAGGAAAGCCACTCAAGAAGCTTCATTGCTTCATCCCTGCTTTTTGCGTATTTTGTCACACCTGCACCCGAGATATTTACATGTACCCCTTCGTTTCCACTGCCCTGATTTGGCCAGAACAGCTCTAGCGGAATATTGGGATCTTTCTTTAGAAGTCTTCCGAAATAGTAGGAATTAACAATCCCCACGTCACACTGATTTGCTTTAATGGCCTCCATTACTTTTGTGTCATTTGAGAATGGATCAGTGGCAAGATTGTCAATCCAGGACTTGATCATCTTTTCTGTCATGTTCTCACCATATTGTGCTATAAACATGGCAACAAGGGACTGGTTGTATACCTTTTTCGATGTTCTGAGGCAGAGCCTGCCCTTCCATTTCTTGTTTCCAAGGTCTTCATATGTTGAGAGTTCTGAAGGCTTCACTCTGTCTGTACTATAGACAATTGTACGGGCTCTCACAGAAAGTCCAAACCACTGGTTATTTATGTCACGGAGATGCTGGGGTATGTTGTTTTCAAGCACCTTTGATTCCACGGACTGAAGAAGCCCTTCACTTGCCGCATACCAGAGATTGCCTGCATCAACTGTTAAAAGAAGATCCGCCGGGGTATTTTTCCCTTCAGCCTTAAGTCGCTGCAGAAGAGGTGCTGCTTTTCCTGTAATATACCTGATATTAATCCCCGTCTTCTTCGTATAGACATCAAAAAGCGGTCTTATAAGGTGCTCCTTCCTTGCAGAGTAGACAACAATATCTTTGGCAAAACCCTCAGATACGCTGACGAATGCCAACATAATCGCTATTAAGGCAAATGTTATTTTTTCCCTGATCATCGTTTTCTCCTCTCTTATTTTTTGAATTGATTCACTTAACAGTGAACTGACCTTAATGACTTTGTTTAACCTCTTATTTGATAGTGATAACCATTATCATTGCTTAACCAAAAAATATATCAGTGTCTGCATTTCTTACATGTACCATAAAGTTCAAGCTTATGACTCTGGATTTTAAAGCCATGCGATCGTGCGAGCTTTTCCTGAAGTCTTTCTATCTCTGCATCACAGACTTCAACCAGTGCCCCACACTGTGTGCAGACGAGGTGGTCATGATGTTCATGGCCATAGAGATGTTCATACCGTGTTATCCCGTCATTCAGTTTCAATTCTCTACAGAGACCACTGTCAACGAACAGTTTAAGCGTTCTGTAAACCGTTGCCATACCGATTGAAGGGTTCTTCTTCTGTACCAGCTTGTGCAGCTCTTCAACTGTAAGATGTCTCTCTGCTTTTAGAAAGACATCAAGGATTTGCATCCTCTGCTCGCTGTGCCTCAGATTTTTACTGTGAATATAATCGTGAAATATCGCTTTTTCTTTCTGATGTGCCATAAAGCTACAATAACAGATAATGATAATCAATATCAATATATCATGCAGCCAGATATTTGTCAAGAGTGTTATTAACGAGTGTATTGAAATTCTGTGGTGGGCTTAGAAACTTCCGGGAGTCATGTGAAACATGTCAGACATGGGATTAGGCACGCCTAAGGCGGGTAAACCTGACTATTGACATTTCTTCTTTTGCATTCTTTACGCTATGCGGCTTTTAGATTTTGGCGGTCCCAACGGGAGTCGAACCCGTGTCTTAGCCTTGAGAGCGATTTTTGAGTAAATTTTATAAGTGGGCTACTGGTAACGATTTTTGGTTAACTTGTTAATTATATAGAGCAAAACTGCACTCTATATTTTTACATATTTTCCTGTATTTTCTGCACTGTGAGCTATATTCTGGCACAATTTTGCCACAGTCGC
>JBFGJU010000166.1:0-4909 GCA_041577035.1 Thermodesulfovibrionales bacterium
ATTCCCAAATTTCTTGCGGTCTGGAGCGCGGGCAGCGTACGATCACTATATGAAGAAGCTATGATGTGTGATGGATCAAGCTCGCTGAAGTGTTTCTTCCAGGATTTTGCGGTCCCAAGGAATCTGCCTGAGTATTTCTCCGAAATACTGAAGATTCCCCTGGTAAAACGGTTATGAATCATACTCCACTGAGAGGTTCTGTCTGAAGGAGGCCAGGGGCCTACAGGCGAGATATGCTGCTGCCATTTCTTTATTCCGGTCCGGTTAAGGTTCGTCAGAAGTTCTGCCTGGTTTGCATGCCATCGCAGTCTTCTGAGAAAGGGGTGTTCAGTTTCATCAGGAAAAGGATGCACCTCTGTTTTTTCACCGAGGGTGCGGAAAACGATGGAAGAAGGGGTGGATGTGAAGAGTGTGGTTCTGAAATTTCCCTGCATGGCCGCAATCAGTCCCGAATGGATAAATGTCCTGACTTCAGGCCCGAAAGCGATAATAAAAAGAGCATGCTTCACTAACTATCAGTTACTCGTTGCGAAATATAATGGATTGCCAAGACCGAACGACCTTTTCATGCGTACGCCTTTGGGTAGGTTTTTCCAGATGAATTCCATGATAAGCGCTTGAGTGGCTGATATGGCCCTGGTTCTCCACCGAATAATCTTCTTTAGTACAAAGCCGTTCTTTTTAAGGATTTGATACATCTCATCAATGCTGTATTCTCTCAGATGAAAACCCTCTGGCTTGTCTGAAAAAAAACGGGATATATCGCGGGGGCCGGTGTGCCTGTTAGGGGTCTCGATAATGTAGTATCCTCCGGGATTCAGAACCCGGAGTACCTCTTTAAGGTGAATCGGTACGTCGTCGGGGTGCAGGTGTTCGAATAACTGCATTGATATCACGATATTGAATGAGCTGTCAGGAAAAGGGAGGCTCGTCGCCACACTCTGAAGAAAGCGCAGGTTTGAGGTCTCTGCCTCTTCAAGCCGGCGTATCCGTTCTGAGGATACATCGATGCCGGTGCAATTTATTCCGGAACGTGCAAGCGCGAGTGAGAGTTCCCCGTTGCCACACCCGATTTCAAGAACGGTATGAGCATGCATTTCCTTGAGTAATGGCACAAAGGTTCTTGCATGCCGTTGAATAAGGGCTTCATTCGCTGTGCCGCTATTTTCCGTAAGAGCTGGATGCCAGGGGCATTGTCGAAAAAGTTCATCATAAGCCCAGATAAAAGCCGCTGTTCTTTCATTTCTTGGAGCGTTCAGAAGGAACTGGCGTAATCTCTTCTCCGTCTTAAAAATCTGACTAACTTGCTCTTTTGTTAAGTGTGCGTAGCGATTATCTTCTCGAAAATCAAGTGGCATGTTTTAGGGAATTACTGTCGGACCAGCTTAGAATACTTCAAAAAAAGTATTCATCAAAATAGTTATACCGGTATATTCTTTATCTTGATCGCATGAACTCCTGCAGCAAAAGTCATGGGCACGATGTCTTTTGTAATAATCGATCATGAATCAATGACAGATACTGCGCCCTGAGCGATCTTATAATAGGTATCATATCAAGACCCAGCGACCCTTCTGATGATAGAATGGCGCTCATGTCTGTCAAAGGAAATAAAAAATACCATAAATAAAGAGATTGTACCAAAACCCATTATGCTGAAGATAAGTGTTATGAGATTTTCTTTCCCGAGGCTCGAAAATATAAGCCCTACTGGAGCAAGAAAAAAAAGGAATTTCAGAGAAGGTAAGGCTACCGAATGTATGAGCTTGCTAAGGCCTATGCCGAGAAGCCTTGAGGCATTGAGTGGAACATACCAGAAAGAGGTCACAAGTCCAGCGGCCAGGGTTGCGAAAGCCACACCGATAATTCCGTAATATTTGACCAGGACGATTGAAAGTAACAGATTGATAATTCCTTCGGTCCAGCGTATGACTGAGAGTCTTTTCAGCTTGAGAAAGCTCGTTAAAATTACTGATGCATTATGGAATATCGTCATTTGAAACAAAGAAATAGCAAAGATAATGGTAATTATATTCCCGCCAAAGTATTCCTCGCCAACCCAATATTTTACAATATCTCTGTTATAGATCATTATAAAAAGACAAAGGATAAATGAGAGCATAACTATCGTTTTCATTGATGTAAGGAAAACGTATTGCAACTTTTCATATTCTTTTCTGCTAACAAGGTCACTCACACCCGGCATCATCGCAGAGTTTATCTGGTAAATCTGCTGGCGGCCGAGTTCAGCCACACGGTATGTAAGCACGTAGACAGTGACGAATGCCGGCCCGAGGAAGTGACCGATAACTATATTATCAGTCAGATATATGAAAAGAGCGCCTATTCCTCCCAGAAACCACCACAGGCTGACAGAGAATATCTTTTTTATCTCTTTGATTTTTACAAAGGAAAGACTTATGTCAAGCTGAGGATAAGTCCTTGTAGAAAAATAGTAGAAGACGAAGAGAGCAACTGTATTTACCACAATCGCACCAAGGGGGAGGGCAATGAGATCAAAACCCACAAATAACAGAAAGAGAATGAGCCCTGTTCTAACGAGAAAATTGGCCAGCTCCAGCCAGTTAAGGGTCGCAATATTCTGGGTTCCGCGTAATACGGCTTTAATACTTCTTAAGGGAAAGCTTATTGATAAACCTACCGTTGCGAGGATAAAGGCCTTCCATGTGATATCAAACAGGTCGGGGCTGATCCTGAAGAAATCAGGAAGGTAGAAAGAAACCGCACATCCTGTTCCAAGCACTGCAAGCCCGATAATGGTATGCAGGAATATGGCATTCGAAACAATGGAATTTATATCATCACCGCTTGGTTCATTCTGCTTGCGGGCAATGAGAGTCGAGACTGATCCGGTAAGTCCGAGTTCTAACATTCCCATGTAGCCGAGCATGCTTCCGATTATTGCCCATATCCCATAATTCTCTTTGCCGATAAACTTCAAAATAATCGGAGTTACAATGAAACCGATAACAACCAAAACCGAAGTCTTTATATATGAACTGACGAGAGCACTGACAGCTGCTCTGGATCGACTTTTCGGAGAGCTTGAATCCATGGGAAATCAGGTAAAAGTGCTAGGAGTACTATACCCCCGGAGTAGCGTATTTATTCAGGAGGGTGAGGATTTCGTCTGTTTTTTCTCTCAAAAGATTCACATTCCCTCTGGACTCTACATTCAGCCGAACCACGGGTTCAGTGTTCGAGCTCCGGAGGTTGAACCGCCATTCAGGGAATTCCATACTCAGGCCGTCTGTATGGTCAATTGAAATGGCATCATCTCTGTATTTCTCTTCCACGTCCTTCAACGCCGGAGATGGGGAGGACAGCCTTCGGTTAATTTCTCCGCTTGCAGGAAAAAGCTGTATGCGGTCGCCCACAAGCTCTGAAAGTGATTTCCCTGAAGTGCCCATAACCTCAGCCACCATCATCCAGGGGATCATTCCGCTATCACAGTATGCAAAATCCCTGAAATAATGATGGGCGCTCATCTCGCCCCCGTAGACAGCGTCTTCCTGTCTCATCCGTTCCTTTATGAAGGCATGGCCGGTTTTGCACTGAACAGGTATCCCATTGGCTTTCTTTACAATGTCTATGGTATTCCAGGTAAGACGTGGATCGTGAATGATTCGGGCTCCCGGGTGTCTTTTAACGACAGAGGAAGCAAGCAAACCGACGATGTAATATCCTTCAATGAAATTTCCCTGCTCATCAAAAAAGAAACACCGGTCAAAGTCGCCGTCCCAGGCTACACCGAAATCCGCCCCGTGCTTCAGTACTGCATCCCGTGTGGTTGAACGGTTTTCCGGCAAAAGAGGATTCGGAACGCCATTTGGAAACGTGCCATCAGGCTCATGGTTTATCCTCAGGAACTCAAAGGGGAGATGTTTTTCAAGAAGATCTACAACTGATCCTGCACAGCCATTTCCCGAATTAACAACGATCCTGAGCGGCCTGAGATGTTCGGAGTCTATATAGGAGAGCAGATGGTCTATATATGCCTGTCGGTTGCTGGCCGTCTTTGTTGATCCCTTGTGCCGCACATGAGCGGGGAAGCGATTCTTTGTAACCATCTCTCTTATCTCATTGAGTCCGCTGTCCCCACTCACAGGCCTCGATTCTTTGCGTACGAGCTTCATGCCGTTGTAATCAGCGGGGTTATGACTTGCCGTGACCATGATGCCGCCATCCGACTTTCTGCTGAATGTTGCATGGTAAACTTCTTCAGTGCCGCAGAGACCAATATCAACGACATCCACTCCTGAATCGTTCAGGCCATGTGACAGTGCTTCAGCAATTTCAGTGCTTGATAGACGGACATCCCTGCCGATGATGACGTTCATGGGTTTCAGGAAGGCTGCATATGCCCGGCCAATTCTGTAAGCTATCTCGGTATTCAGGTCGTCAGGGACCCTGCCGCGAATATCATAGGCCTTAAAGCAATCCATTTTTAGCAAAAGAGCACGTGATCCGCAGAATATTTAATACCCATCTATGGAACAGAAACACAAAATGGTAAGAACGAAAACAACATACTTCTTATGTTTAAGGTTGAGCAAGCAGGAAAAATGCCGCAGTTCACTCAGTGAACTCCGACTACTGTGTGCTGCCTCCTTTGCGACCGTACTGATCGTCAAAACGCTCAATGTCATCTTCGCCAAGATAGCTTCCGGACTGAACTTCGATGAGTTCGAGCGGTATCTTACCGGGGTTTTCAAGTCGGTGTTTTACCCCGAGCGGGATGTATGTGGACTCGTTCTCTGACAACGTTATAACCTCTGTGCCTTTTGTGATGCGGGCGGTACCTTTCACGACAATCCAGTGTTCGGCCCGGTGGATGTGTTTCTGGAGGGAGAGCTTTCCTTTTGGCTTAACCGTTATTCGCTTTACC
>JBFGJU010000167.1:0-4874 GCA_041577035.1 Thermodesulfovibrionales bacterium
AAGACCGTTTTTATTGTAATAGCTCGGTACAATATATGCAATCATGAGTCCGGACCATCAGGATGAGACGTCGTTCATTCTGAACATCATTGTCCAGTTCATGCGCCCCGGAACTTTTTCCGGATTATGTCTGTCTAACTGATAGAACACAATAAACCATTTTTGAAGGTTCGTACTTTCATATGGGAAAAAGGAGGCAGAAGATGAAAAAACAGTACGGTTACACGGTTGTGGCTTTCCTGCTGGTCTTCGGGATTGGCTGCGGTATCGTATCCGGAACAGAAACAACCGCTACGAAGCAGGGGCCCCTGGCAACCGGTCTGGAAGACCAGTCCGGGGTGGAGGTGACAATCTATAATGTAAACCTTGGGCTGGTGAAAGACCAGCGAAAGCTTAATCTGTTCAGGGGGGTAGGCCAGCTGCGTTTTATGGATGTTGCATCGCAGATTATACCAACAAGCGTATCGATAAAATCGCTTGTTCATTCCGACAGCATGCGCGTACTCGAGCAGAACTATGAATACGACCTTCTGAATCCGCAGCGGCTCCTCGACAAATACGTAGGCAGGGACGTAAAACTGTACACCCGGAATCACTATACGGATAAAGAGGAGATCGTAACTGCCAAGCTGTTATCAAACAACGGCGGCCCGATATTCAGGATCGGAGACGAAATAACCTATAATTATCCGGGAAGAATCATTTTTCCTGAAATACCTGAAAATCTCATTTCAAAGCCCACCCTCGTCTGGCTGCTTGACAACAGGCTCGGATCCCCGCAGAAGATCGAGGCACGATATTTAACAAACGGAATAAACTGGCGCGCAGATTATGTTGTTACCCTGAACGAAACGGACGCTCTGGCAGACCTGTCCGGCTGGGTGACTATCGATAACAAGAGCGGGACGACCTACAAAAACGCGAAACTCAAACTCGTTGCCGGTGATGTTAACCGCGTTCGGGATGATTACAATTACCGTTCCAAAATGATGGATTTCGCACTGTCAGAGGCACGCCCCGCAGAACCCCAGTTCAAGCAGGAGGAGTTCTTTGAGTATCATATCTACACCCTGCAGAGGCCTTCCACTATCAAGGACAAGCAGACAAAGCAGATAAGCCTGATCAGGGCTGACACCATTCCTGTCAAAAAGGAGCTTCGCTATTACGGTGCGCAATATTACTACCGGAGCAGGCATGGTGAAGCGATCTCAAACCAGAAAATCGGTGTGTATATCAAGATAGCAAATAAAAAATCGCATAACCTTGGCATCCCCCTGCCAAAGGGCACGGTCAGGGTATACAAGCATGACAAAGCGGGAAGCCTGCAGTTTGTCGGCGAGGATTCGATCGACCATACGCCAAAAGACGAAAAGGTAAAGATCAAACTCGGCGACGCATTTGACATGGTCGGCACGAGAAAGCAGACCGACTGGAAGAAAATCGCTTCCGGTGTGTATGAAGCATCCTTTGAGCTATCGCTCAGAAATCATAAAAAAGAAGATGTTACCGTCAGGGTAATCGAACCCATTCCGGGCGACTGGACAATGCTTCGGTCGTCACATGACTATGAGAAAACCGATGCCTTCACTGCCGAGTTTGATATGCGAGTCAGAAAAGACAGTGAGCAGAAGCTTACGTACCGGGTTCGCATGAAATTCTGAGAAGAAATCCCATTTTGTGAGAGGATCGTTTCCGGCGATCCTCTTCTTTTATAATTCGAGCTCAGTAAGAGAAATCGGATTTGTATTGACGTTTAACACCTTGATACCAAAATGCAGATGCGGACCGGTTGATCTGCCGGTCGAACCCACAAAGCCGATCACAGAACCTTTCGCTACGATATCATCTACCGCTACGTTAAACGCAGACAGGTGCATATACAGAGAGTAAATACCCTGACCGTGGTCAAGGATAATAGTGTTTCCTCCATAAAAGAGCTCTTCTGCCAGAATCACCCGCGCTCTGTTCGCGGCCCTTACTTCTTCCCCTTTTTTGCCTCTGATATCAATCCCCCGGTGAATGCTGTTCTTTTTCTTATTGATGATCCTTTTTGTACCAAACGCGGTCGAGATACTGTTTTCCAGCGGTAGAATGAAATCCCCCTGCCATAATTTATCTGTTATGACCGGCCACAATGATTTCAATTTTGCTGCCTCGGCCTGCGCCCTCTTCAGGTCTTCCGGATTAAGGAATACCTTTTCATCAGGCAGGGTTAGATGCCGTTCAGGAAAGGCGGCCTGTTTCACAGTCAACGAAATGTTTACCTCTCGGTCGCCGATGGTAAGCTTGATTATATGATCTGCGGGTTGTGTGTCAATGGAAACGGATCCAAGAGCCAGAAAACAGCCTTCACCGCATGAACTGAACGAGAGCTGTCGTCCGCCCAGCTCTCCTCTGGCTAGTCTCGAGGGATGTGCCTCCGAAATCTTTACTGCAAAGGCGTCTCCCTGATTTATTGCGCGGGGAAAGACCTCAACCTGTATGCCTTCAGCCGAACTCGAGAAAAAACAGATGATCAGGATTGCACATGAACATATGAGAACAGAGACCGATAGCCGCATATTTAAGTATAAACCATAATGGCACGATGAATTCAACAGGAACAGTCCGCTCGCGTCAGGATCGCAATGCGGTTTTTCTGAATGTTGGGAAAAAACGCGGGACCTCATTTTTGTATTTCATATAGTCTCTTCCAAAACGGTTCATGAGTTCCCTGTCTTCAAGTGGTATGATCAGCGCGTGTATCAAGAAAAAGTCGAGCATCGTAAAAACTGCAACCGTTACCGCCCCGGTAACCAGAAACACGCCCAGCAGCATTAAGGTATGGGACAGGTAGGTCGGGTGTCTGACAACCGAGAACGGTCCTTTTGTCACAAATCTGCCCGAATACCTTTCAGACACTTCAGGCATCCCGGTTATGCCCCTGAAACTCAGCAGGTGCAGTGTCCAGAGCTGCAGGATTATGCCCCCGACCAGTGTAATCATTCCGATAATACCCAATGCATGCGGAACAATTATCGTATAGGAAAGGAGATTCATACGGTTCAGGTAAATCAGATAAGCGATGGGAAGCCAGGTAAACAGCGGAAGGGCATAGGTCAGAAGCCCTATTTTTCGGAAGAACCTGTTGAATCCGTGAACCGGAATCCAGAAGAGGGGGATTGCCGGCCACAGCAGAAGAGCGAGCAAAGCGAGATGATCACGCATCAGTTCCAGCCTCCTTGACACAGGCCTTTGTGCTCAATACCGTCTTAATACTGTTTCACCGGCTTCTTGCCCCAGAAAGATATCGTTTAAGATTATCAGGATTCTCTATCGGCTCATCACAGACGCCCCTCGCACAGGGAGTGATCATGCCCTTATCATCCCCGTGAACCAGACTCGTATACGGACGAAAACTCGAGAGTGCTGCCGCGGCAAGCTCGCTGTCAATGGATGTATCAAGCGTGAGCTTGACCATATTGAAATAGGCGTCAAGGGAACAGAAATAATATCCTGAATGAATACCCATATCCCGTGCCTTTGACACAAAAACCTTTAGCGCCTTTTCAGCGTTTTCATAATATGCTTCTTTTCCGGTCACTTCATACAGCTTTAACATCATCATAATGGCAAGCGAATTCGCAGAGGGATGCGGTATGTCCTCAATACCTTTCAACCGTATCCCGAGCACTGCATCATCTGAATCAAAAAAACCCCCTTCCCTGTCATCCCAGAGATTCCTTATGCAGAGTTCCATAATCTCATCAGCCTTTCTTAAGTAGAAGGATTTACCGGCAATCTCATAGGCCGTGAGTAAAGCATCAGCGAGAAATACATAATCATCAAGTACCGCCCTTACATCTTCTGTGTGATAGAGCACGCCTTTTATAAAGCGTTTCGCGAGTATGGCATCCAGGCTTTTCAGTGGAAAGTCCTTCAGCCATGGGTCTCCCATTATTCTGAACGCGTGCAGACATGAAGAAATCAGCATGCCATTTAACGACGTATAGAGCGTATGATCAATGACCGGTGCCTGTCGTTTCTGTCTCACCATGAGTAATTTTTCTTTCGCACGTCTGATGATCTCGGCCACGTCCGCCGCATCCATACCGAGTTTTTCAGCAATTTCATCTTTTCCCATGGCAACAAAAAGAACCCTTTTTGAGCCATCATGGTGCATTGATCCTCTATCATGCAGGAAATGCATTGATGCAACCCGGTCTTCATCAGGCCCAAGTATTGCCTTAAAATCAGCGTCTGTCCAGGTGAAATATCCTCCTTCATCATCAGGGGTTACGTCCGCGTCCTGGCTTGCGAAGAATCCGCCAGCCGCATCTGACAGAACGTCTCTGAGAAAAACCGTAATACCCTCCGCAACTTCCCTGAAATATTCGTCTCCGAATAACCAGTAAGCATTGACATAGTTCCTGAGAAGCCATGCATTGTCATCTGCCATCTTCTCAAAGTGCGGGATAATCCATGCCTCATCAGTGGAATACCGGTGGAATCCTCCCTGAAGCTGATCATGAAAACCGCCATGTCCCATTGCAGTGAGAGTCTTCTGTATCACACGGGCAATTGTCTCATCGTTCCTGAAAAAATACCTATTTATCAGGAGTTCCATTGCGCCCGGCATGGGAAACTTGGGCGATGAACCAAAACCCCCGTGCTGGGGATCGTACTCAGCAGTTATATCATGCACCGCACTGTCAACGTATGATCTTTCTATGCCGCTTTCCGTCATCGGCTGCGGCGTCAGGTGATTGATCAGCCTCTCAGTATAATCGGCTATGTCCGCTTTTTGGACGCGGTAAAAGGTGGAAACTTCAACCAGCACCTTCTTGAATCCCGGTCTGCCGGACCGGTCCTCAGGGGGAAAATAGGTGCCGCCA
>JBFGJU010000168.1:0-4812 GCA_041577035.1 Thermodesulfovibrionales bacterium
CGGTCTTGAATTTAATGAAATCAACCGTGACATATGTGAATAGCATTTTTTTGAACATGAATTTATAACGAGATGAACGGATAGAGAATAATGTTGACTAACACAGAAAGCTTAAGATATTTTTTATCTGAAGGATTCCTGTCTTTTTTCTTCCTTTTTCTGCTCATAGCAAGCTTTTTTAAGAGAGATCTCTTTACGAATAGCTCCTTTGTGTATCTCATTGGAATATCCGGAGTAATTATTACGCTCATTTTAGAACTCTCTCTCACCACGGCAGGACAGGGAAATACGCACCTCCTTTTTTACGGGATGCTGCGGAATGATTATTTTTCTCATCTTTTTAAATTATTACTGGTTTTTTCTTCACTCTTTCTGCTCATTTTTTCTTTTATATCAAAGGAAACAAACACGAAATTTCTCAATTCATTGGAATATGTGCTTTTGATTTTAGCAAGTACCCTCGGGATGATGCTGTTGGCCTCTTCAGTTAACCTGCTGATGATGTATCTTTCATTGGAATTCCTGAGCCTTACCGCCTATCTATTGACCGGTTTTAGTCACAGGGATGAAAGAAGCTCTGAAGCAGCTATTAAGTATCTCCTTTTTGGTGGTGTCGCCACAGGGGCGATGCTGTATGGTTTGTCATTGCTCTATGGCATGGCTGGCTCACTGGATTATTTTGCGATCCACGAGTATTTTGCTCAAAATAATGTCTCCGGAGTGGTAACCTACATTTCAGTCATCCTTATCCTCGCCGGGGCAGGATTCAAAATCGCCGCGTTCCCTTTTCACTCATGGTGCCCTGATGTCTATGAAGGTGCTCCCACTCCTTTTACCGCTTTCCTGTCCGTTGGTTCCAAGTCAGCCGGATTTGCGCTTTTGGTACGGTTTTTTTACCAGATTTTTATCAAAAAAAGCGGCGGAGACATATTAGTCCCTATCGGAGGCGTTGACTGGTCACTGTTACTGGCAATTATTTCTGCATTCACCATGACGCTTGGAAATTTGGCTGCTTTGCAGCAGGAAAACATAAAAAGACTGCTTGCCTATTCAGGGATAGCACATGCGGGATATATTCTGATGGCTGTTGCGAGCCAGACACAATTTGGCGTCTCCTCTGTATTTCTCTACCTGGTAATTTATTTTCTTATGAATTTCGGCGCATTTCTTGTGGTCATTATCATCGCAAATGAATTCAATACCGAG
The DNA here is from genome assembly GCA_041577035.1 of Thermodesulfovibrionales bacterium. Classification (GTDB taxonomy): domain Bacteria; phylum Nitrospirota; class Thermodesulfovibrionia; order Thermodesulfovibrionales; family UBA6898. The sequence goes on from JBFGJU010000168.1 coordinate 1,207, forward strand.
CTGATAGAAGATTACGAAGGCCTCGTATGGAAAAATGCAAAGGGGGCTTTTCTTGCATCCATGTTTGCCATATACCTCTTATCTCTGACCGGGATTCCCCCGTTAGCCGGTTTTATCGGTAAGGTTTACCTCTTCCTTTCGGTCTTCGAAAAGGGGAGTTCCCTTTACTGGCTGGCAGTTGTCGCAATTATTAACATGGTTATATCGTTATATTATTACGTGAGGGTAATAAAAGTAATGTTTTTATTGAAGGGCAGGGAAGGAGTGGCTTTGTCCGCCATGGATAGATCTCAATATTTTCAGTATGCAGTTATGGCCGGCCTCTCCTTTTTAACTATTATTTTCGGTATTTACTGGGTACCTTTAGATACCCTGGGCAAGCTTGCGGCAAATTTTCTCAATTGAAACTGATTGGGCAATGAGGAGGATAAGATGAAAATACGGGACATTCTTAAAGAAAAGGGAAGTGAGATTATCACCATTGGAGCTGACGCTCAAATTACAGAAGTTGCTGATATGATGATGAAGAGAAACATCGGGGCCCTTCTGATAGAAGATGATGACAGGCTTGGAGGCATTGTTACTGAGAGGGATATTGTCTCGATACTGGCAAAAACCGAATGTGAATTCCAGAATTTAACGGTCAGAGATATCATGGTCCAGAGTGAGAAATTCATTGTTGCAGAACCCGATGACGAGGAGGACTATGTCATGGCAGTGATGATGAAGAAAGCTATCAGGCATATGCCGGTTGTCGAAAACGGAGAACTCATCGGGATAGTCTCCATCAGAGATGTTGTGCGGGCGCATGTAAAAAAACTACAGGCAGAAGCACGTTTTTTTACCGACCATATCAAATAGTTAATAAGATCCTTTAAAAAGTTTAAATCGAGCCTATTTTTTTCAGTCGGGTACTGTGAAGCATACCATTCTTTCCATCCGCCCTTAAGTGCAACAACGTTTATGTATCCAATTTTCATGAGCTCGCGTGCCACACGGAAACCGGTATCCTCATTCGGTCAGGCGCACATGACAACTCTCCCCCGGGAAGCAGACAGACTGACCTTTTTGCCGGAGAGATTTTCAAGATTAAAGGAAGTGCCTTACGTCTATGCTCTCAAGTGAAGGTAAAATATTTTGATTCTTGTATAAAAAGATGAAAGTAACCGAAAGCAGGGCATTTACCCGCCCTGGGCGATTTTCACGCACGAGCTGGATAATCAGTCATCTCGTTATGCTCAGGAATGCTTGAAAATATTCCCGTGGTTCTATTTCCCAAAAGGGCAAACAGGGTATCTGCACTCTTCGCAATGCAGGCACAGCCCCCCGTGACCCAGCTCTGCAAGCTCTTTCCTGCCAATATGCTCTCCAGCGAGCACCCGCGGTAGAATGAGATCAAATACCGTAGTTTTGCTGTACATACCGCAGGCAGGTATTCCCAGCACAGGGACAAAGGAAGGGGCATGTGATCGTTTCCCGTTCCCATTGCGTCTGTTGACATATGCTACCAGAATCATGGCCCCGGGAAGTACTGCCGAACCGTAATGGAATTCGGGCACACCAAGGTTTCTGATGGCAAAGCGCGTCACATCATCAGGATCGACAGACATACCACCGGTCGTTATCAGAAGGTCTGCCCCTGCATCCATCAACTCTCTGAGCCGTTCTTCAATACATGAAGCATCATCGGGGGCATAGTACGTACCAATGATCTCCCCTCCAAAGTCTTTAATCTTCTGAGTGATAATAGGTGCAAAGGCATCTTTTATCCTCCCGTGATATACCTCATTGCCTGTTATCACGATACCGGCTTTGGGCTTTTTCATCTGTTTTACTGCAATGACTCCGCTCTCATTTGCCTCATCTATTCTCCGTAGTGCCTCTTCGATCACTTTTTTCTTGATAACGAGAGGAATTGCACGTGTGCCGGCAACTACCTGCCCTTTTTTAACGAGGCTATGTGAATGGAGGCTGGCACACATGACATCGCCGAGCATATTGAATTGAAGCAGTGTATCTTTCTGAACTATGAGGAGCCCATCCCGTTCCGCAATAAGGTTGATCTTCCCTTCCTTTGGCTCTTCCTGAAGCCCTACTCCTTCACCTTTTAAAGCACGCGCCATTGCCAAAGCTGCTTCATCCTCATGCATTTCATCGTCTGAGACATTCAGGACAAAAAGATGTTCCTTGCCAAGTCTCTGAAGATGGCAAACATCTTCCTTTTTTACAATATGACCCTTTTTGAAAGCCCTGCCTTTAAACTCGCCCTTTCTTATCTCGGTAATATCATGGGCAAGAACAGTACCGACAGCTTCTGTAACGGATATCGTTTTCAATCCAATACCATTTTTGGCACGTGAACTATCTATCTCGCACATTGTTTCCTCCTAATGCTCTTCCAAGAATTTCATCGTTTTGTCAAAGCCCATGAGATCTGCTTTATGTTATGGTGAAAAAATTTTCCTGAACCGCTCATCAGCAAGCTCCATCAATCCTTCTTCCATCATTTTGTATTTCTTTAGAAATTCCCTTGCATGGTCAGTAAGCAGAGCGCCACCGCCGTTGCGCCCTCCGGCGTGTCGATCAACAAGCTTTATCCCAAGCCGTTCTTCCATGGTTTTTATATAACTCCATGCCTTTCTGTACGAAATATTAATCTCCTTTGCAGCCTGATTTATTGAGCCGTGGGCATCAATAGCCTCGAGGAGAAAACGCCTTCCCCGTCCGAAAACAGGCTCGTCATCAACTTCTAACCAGAACTTTGATCGAATCTCCATGTAACATCCCCCTGCTCACATGATTTATCCACCGATTCTTGCCATTGTTTTCAGATGATCGAAACCTGTTTGAGAGCTTAAAGAATGGCTCTGCGGTTTTATTTCAATGGAGTGCTTCAAAAGTCTTTCGATTTCACTGTCTCCAATACCCGAGCGCATTGCTGACTTTACGTCAACTTCTGTTTCAGAAAAGAGACAGGGCCTCAGTTTTCCTTCACACGTCATTCTCAGGCGGTTGCATGAACCGCAGAAGTGGTGTGATATGGGGCTGATGAAGCCCAGTACCCCGGGAGCGTTATTATACCGATAATACCGCGCTGGTCCCAATCTTCTTATCCTGACCGGCGTGATCGGAGCAATTGAAGCAGCCCTTTCCTTGATTTCCTCTGTCGGTATATATTTTTTTGCAGCCCAGAGTTTTCGAGGCGCCATCGGCATGAATTCTATAAACCGCACATGATATGATGAATACTTCGTCAGCATCGCAAAATTCTCTATTTCATCATCGTTGATCCCTCTAATCGGGATCATGTTGATCTTGATAGGGAGCAGGCCTGCTTTTTCAGCCGCCTGAATTCCCTCAAATACCTGCCGGATATCACCGCCTCTCGTGATTTCCCTGTATCTATCAGGCTGAAGCGAATCGAGGCTTACATTGACTCTTTTTAACCCGGCCCCGGCAAGTATCTGCGCGTACTTTTTCAGCAAAAGACCATTGGTGGTAATCCCGATATCCTCAATACCCGGAATCTTACTCATGGATTCGATCAAAAGATGGAGATCCCTGCGGAATAAGGGTTCCCCTCCGGTAAGCCTTATTTTTCTTACA
>JBFGJU010000169.1:0-4760 GCA_041577035.1 Thermodesulfovibrionales bacterium
ACCAAATACATGTTCCGGCACGGCAGGAACCCTGGTAATCCTCTGCAATCCGACAATCTCTTCAACCTCAGTAACCCTGAAAGCCAGCTCTTCATTTGCAAGACTGAATGTAAGTAACTCTAAAAACTCATCTTTTGACTCAGGCTGGTCTGTACTATCTTTATCCGGATCGTGTCCATCTTCCGGAACATCTGCATTTTCCCCTGCAACATCTTCGGTAATGCCTGTTATACCGGCTGTTTCATCTGCCTGATCCTTTTCAGAAGGATGTTCTTCAGCACTCGCAGACTCCTGAACAGGTTTTTCCTCTGCAACATCCTTCTTCGCTTTCTGTTTAACTTTTTTTCTAATTCTCGCGATATCCATTTAATCCCAGTTCACGTGCAGCATCCTCAATGAGTAATTCGCCAATCACTTCACTGTCACGGGAAAATCCGTCCAGAAGTGCAGCCGTTGCCATACTGTTGATAATGCGGGGGATACCTCCGGAATAGCGGTACAGGCATTTGATAGCTTCATCGGTAAAAAGAATATTGTATCTCCCCGATATCATGAGGCGGTGCTCGATGTATCCTTTGATTTCATCTTTTGACAGAGGTCCCAGATGATAAAAAAGGCCAATACGCTGTTTTAGAGGCATATATGATTTATGATTTAATCTTCTTCTCAGATCTGTGTGCCCAACGAGGACAACGCATATTAAATTAGTATCATCAAGCTGAAAATTTGTAAGCAGCCTTAACTCCTCAAAGGTATCTCTGCCCGGAATCAATTGCGCTTCGTCAATTATGATGACGAGACAAATACCGGCTTCATAGTCCTCATATACTTTCGCGGAAATCGCATCAAGAAGGTCTGCTTTTTGCGTGTAGGGAATATCAATATCAAGCCTTCTGGCAATAGTTCTTAAAAATTGTGCAGGGCTCAGTCTCGGGTTGATAATGTTAATAACTCTATACTGATCGTTCAGAACATCCATGAGCGCACGTGTCAATGTCGTCTTCCCACATCCGATATCTCCCGTAAGCAATACTATTTCCCTTTCTTCTACGGCATATTGTAATCGTGCAAGAGCTTCTTCGTGATTGCTGCTGAGAAAAAGGAATCTGGGGTCAGGAGTTTTGCTGAAGGGTCTCGATGTCAGTCCGAAGAATTCTTCATACATACATTCCTCCCTTTTGTCGTGCCACAGACTCACCAATGAGCGATTCAACATCGAGTACCAGGATAATTTCATGTTTGCCAATTTCAGCGGCTCCTGCGAACCCCCGTAGTTTTGTAAGATAGTCACCAAGAGATTTAATAACAATCTCGTATTGTCCAAATAATTCATCAACGAGAAGACCGACCCTCCTTTCGCCAAAACCTACCACAACAGCAAAGGGTTGTTCAGAATCATCATTTTTGACATTAAAAACATCACTGACCCTCATAATAGGAAGCATGTCACCTCTGAGATAATACACCTCTTTGTCCTCAATGGTCTGTATGTCTTTCTGATTAATCGTGAACGTTTCCAGCATCGAGGTCAGGGGCAAAGCAAACTTTTCCTGTCCTACCCTGATAATAAGTGCTTTCAGGATTGCAAGGGTGATCGGGATGGTAACCATAAACGTCGTTCCGCCATCCTTTTGCGTATCGAGATCAGCAAATCCACCGAGTTCAGAAAGCTTCTCCTTGACCACATCCATGCCAACTCCTCTTCCTGAAACTTCACTCACTTTGTCTTTCGTGCTGAATCCCGGCATAAAGATAAAATCTATGATTTCTTTTTCATCCAGTTCGACATCGTCATCAATAAGCTTTTTTTCGACAGCTTTATTTCTTACCCGTTCCGCATCTATTCCCTTACCATCATCCCGAACTTCAACAATTACATGATTTCCTTTTTGATAAGCCTTAAGAATAATGGTCCCTTTTTCGTCTTTTCCCTTTTTCTTTCTTTCATCAGGTGTTTCTATCCCATGATCTATTGCATTTCTGATGATATGCATCAGAGGATCCACTATCTCTTCAGCCAGGAATTTATCAAGCTCGGTGTCCTCTCCGTACATGATAAGATTTATCTGTTTACCGATTTCCCTGGCGTAGCGTCTCACGACCTGTCCAAGCCTTGAAAAGATCTGCCCTATGGGAACCATCCGTATTTCAAGAACCTGGTCCTGAAGTTCAACAAATCTCCTTTCAAGTGTCTGCGATATCTTATAGACATCATAGACAAGTGCGGTATGTCCGTATGTCTCTATAAGCTCATTCCCGATCCTCTTAACCGCGCTCTTGGCAAGTGATAATTCAGCAATCGTATTCAATATTCTATCCAGTTTATCAATATCAACCCGTACCGTTGTCGATGTGCTCTTTAATCCCACTTCATGCTGCTTCCGTGATGTAGGCAGTACGCTTTTGTCTTTCTTCGACTGCACTAATATGTCAATATCGCCTTCAATGTCTTTCTTAATATCTTCAAATGCCAGGGTACTGCTAAACATAAGATTAAAACCTATCGAACCTTCAGGAACATCCGAAGATGTCGGCAAGGTTGAAATAAGCTCTCCACGGGTTTTGATCATTTTCGTAACTGCTTCAAGCGCCGTATCAAAGGTATCCATCCCAAATATAAGTTTAGCTAAATAAATTCCTTTACCACCCTGTATGTTCGCATTTAGTCTGTGCTCTTCATATTCTGACAGAACTTTGAGGATGGACTCCTCTATGCTTTCAGCAGCTCCGATGCGTTTTTCATCACTCTCCTTCTGTGTTCTAAATGATTCAATATCTTTAAGATACCCACTGACATCTTCTGACTTGCCCTGACGGACCAGGTCAACGAGTTTTACCAGAATGTCATGATTCCTGAAGAGAAAACTAACAACACTGTCATTAACTTCGATCTTGCCAAGCCGGATATCGTCCATAAGTGTCTCAAGAGCATGGCTCAGCTGAGTTACTTCGTCCAGACCAAACAGCCCTGAAACACCTTTTAACGTATGCATTGATCTGAAAAGTGCATTGATCGTATCAGGATTGATTCCGGTAATGCAGGTCTCCTGAATCTCGAGTATCAGGCCCCGGGATTCATTGAGCAGTTCTTCTGCTTCAGCAATAAATTCCTTCTTTGATGAGTTCATGAATCGATTGTTTTTCTTATGACATCCTGCAGCTCAAAGGATTTGAAAGGCTTTGTAATGTAAGCTGATGCTCCAAGGGCCATACCTCTCTTCTTATCCTCTTCGCTTTTTTCGGTACTGACGATGATTATAGGGAGATGTTTGTAACTGTCATTTTGCCTGATAAAATTGATGAGTTCCAGTCCATTGATGTCAGGCATGTTTATATCCGTTATGATGAGATCGAATTCACGGGAAGGCAATACTTTGAGCGCCTCAAAACCTGATGATGCCTCCATCGTCTCATAATCATTCATTTCTTCAATGACCGCTCTAATGAGCGCTCTTGTTGTAGCTGAATCTTCAACAATGAGAATGGTTTTCATAAAATATCTCCAGTATTACGTAAAATTTTATCAGATACATTCAAAAAATCTCAATGACAATCAATCAGAACCCCGCCGCTGTTCCATTTCCTGCAGCCTTCTCTGCAATAATGATTTTTCTAAAGCAAGCCCTGCGTGGCTGATGAAGATTTCAAGACCTTCGGTACTGTTCATTGAATCGCTTGACGAGCCATTATCGCAGTAAAGCATCGCGACAACTTTACCCTCAGCAACAATGGGAAATAAAGCAACCTCAAAAGGGTTTACTCCACCAAGCTCTGCTAACATAAAGTCCGTGACAGCATCTTTTTCAAGGGCACCCTTATACGTCATCTGTTCAATGATCATTTTTCTCAGAAAATCGCTCTCATCCAGCTTCAACGCCAATTCCCTGACCTTTTCATCTGCTTTTTCTATATCAAGTCCAAATTGGCCCAATCCGATCATTTCATTATTCCCGACCATATAAATAACCCCCCGCTGAAAAATAACGCTCGCAAACCGCAGGATTAACAATGTTATTTCTGATGCGGAACTCGGGAATCTCAGTTCCTGGGTTAACGATTTGAGCGGGCCAAGATCCTTTTTTTCGTCAGGTTCTCCAGTGGACCAGTCATCATCCCAGCCAGATATTTCATCTGCATCATCTATTACCATTTCTTCCGCCGACAGTGCAAATTCCTGGGAGGCCTCATCATATACTCGGGCTCCCTCCATAAGAAGATATTCCGGACTTAATCCTTTTGAAAGCTCCCATCCGAGATCGATGAGGTTTGTCTTGTTATCAACTGCGACATCGTCAAGTTCAAACTGAAAGTCTCCCGTATCCCACAAAAGAAGGCGGTAGATTACTCTCTCAATGCGCTTCCTGGCTACTTTTTCGATAATGTCCCTGCTCACCGAGCCAAGCTCATATAAAATTTCAGCAATCGATTTGCCGGGAAGTTCTTTTTGTAAGGAAACGGACATGCCATACACTGATTCTTTTACCAGACCCATGTCAACAAGATTTTGTCCCAGGTTCTTGTCCAGGTCATCTGTCTCTGCCCTGACGATAAGGCCTTTTTTGAAAACAATCACTGCAGTTCCCTTATGGCCGCTCACGAGAAACGTGCCTGTTTTTCTGCCAACGCTCAGGATTTGAAAAATATCAGATAAGGCAAGGTCTTCAAGCCTTCCCGCAAGGCTCATAAAGCAGTCTCTCCTCTGCTCGCTGAGATAATGCAGTGACAGAAATGAACTGAGCACGCTCTGTTGAGCGGTGTGG